>CALDOC010000505.1 GCA_937914675.1 uncultured Sulfurimonas sp. | reverse complement strand
AGAGTGACCCAAAATTTAATTGCAACGAAGTACGTCCCTTTGGGAAATGTAAAAGAAGAAAGGTTTCAAGTGCTTGCGACTCTCTATACGAGTAAAGGGTTAAGTAAAAGGGCCTTGGATAACGCGGTCAAAAGCATCATTTACAATCCAAACGTAAAGCAACATTGGTTTGTGGTATATTTTTATGAAATTATTACAGCGGTGGTTTTATGGTCTCTTTTAGTGCTTTTCTTGTTTTTTAACAATAGAAGATTAAAGTACCTAGTAAATTTACAGACTGAAGAGTTGCAAAAGTCAACAGAAGAACAAAAAATATTATTATCATTGTTTGACATAGGGGAATCAGTATTGTTTAAATGGAATAATGATGAAACATGGAGCATTGACTACGTTTCAAAAAGCGTTCAAAATCTTTTAGGATATGAAAAAAAAGAGTTCATGAACAAAGAGATTACTTACGCTCAATGCGTTCATAAAGATGATTTGGACAAAGTTGCGGAGGAAGTGAAAATCGCATGCGAGTCTGTAAAAGATTATTTTAAACATGAACCATATAGAATCATTACAAAATCCAATGAGACGAAATGGGTGATTGACCATATGGTAATTGAAAGAGACAGAGATGACAACATAATTCATTTCATTGGATATATAAGTGATATTACAGAGATAAAAAAACAACATCAATTGTTAAATTATATATTAAACGCGACGGATAATATAATGCTTCTTACAGATTTTAAAGACATTAAGTTTTCAAATAATAAATTGAAAGAACTTTTAAACATAGAAGACATTAGTTTATTTAATAAATCAAGCAATCATCGTTTTTTAAATATATTAGTAAATATTGATGGATACTTGCATCAAGGTTTATTGAGAGAAAATGAAGACTTTTTATCACTTGTTTCAAGAACGGCGCCAGAAAACAGAATAATATCAATATTAGACGCAAATTCTACGCCAAAAGCGTTTAAGATAAGTATCTCTAAAACTACAAATGATGGTGATTATTTAGTGAGCCTTTCGGATATAACCGAAATGAAAGAACAGCATGTAGCCACAACTAAAAAAGCCTATGTCGATGGGCTTACGCAGGTTTACAATAGAAATAAATTTGATGAAATATTTAAAGAGGAATTAAAAAGCGCTCAAAGATATGGCAATCCTTTGTCAATAGCGCTCCTGGACATAGATAAATTTAAAAATTTCAATGACAACTATGGACATTTGATAGGTGATGAAGTTTTAATTACAATGGCTCAAATCGTTAATAAAAACGTAAGAGAAACAGATACGTTCGCAAGATGGGGAGGAGAAGAGTTTGTCATACTTTTTAAAAATACGTCTATTCAAATAGCAAAAGAAGTATCTGAAAAATTAAAAAACATGATACAAGAGCAAGAACATCCAACTGCAGGCAAAATTACCGCAAGTTTTGGTTGTACGGAGTATAGAGACGGAGATTCCACTCAAAGCGTCTTTAAAAGATGTGACGACGCTTTATACCTTGCAAAAGAGAATGGTAGAAACAGAGTTGAGGTTTTATAGTGGGAGTGTTAACTCCGTATTAAACAAAAGAGCGATTTTTATATCATCATACTCCACTTGAGTATCCAACGCTTCAAAAATAGGCTTTAGCCTTAATTGACCATTGTCTGAAAAATCTTCTTTGGCGTTTTTTGCTTTTAATTTTACGATGGCGTTTTGAATTAGCTTTAAAGCGTCCTCTTTGGGTTTAAATTTATCTAAATTCAAATCCGGGTATCGCTCTTTTAAACTAGAGAGATGATTTATAATTGTCCCTTTGCTCATTGCTCTATTTTTAGCCAACTCTTCAATTGTGGCGGATGTTTCTATCAGATTTTTGGTTTTTACGTAAGTGGATTCAGAATCTTTCACCATAAACTTCTTTTCAGCTTTCAGATTTTTTTCCTCTTCTTCTATCTCGGTTTTGTTGGTTATTCCCCCTAGACTTTGTATATACGCCAAAAATATATCTTCAAGTTCTTCATCTGATACGGTAGAAATTTCATCGCTCGCTCTTTTAGACGCTTGTTTAATTCTGCTGTCAATATGCAAAATAAGTGGATCAACGCTTAAAGCGGTGTCATTTAAGCCCATGAGTCTCAATCCATCTATATTTTTTATCCTAGAGAGAGCGACGTAACCCTGTCCCACTTCAAAAGTTTTTGACAAATCTATCTCAGCGCAATCAAGAGTCATCCCTTGAGATTTATGAATAGTAATAGCCCATGCAAGTTTTAGCGGGATTTGAGACACCGTAGCGACTATATTTCCTCTCTCGTCCTCCATCGACCAATCTTCAAAATCAAGTTTAATCGTTGTTCCATAAGAAGTTTTTACGATTGGAAGATTACTATATTTGTCAAAATCAATTATGACGCCTGTAGTTCCATTGATATAACCTTTCTCATGATTGTTTTTTATAAACATAACCACGGCGTCTTTTTTTAGAGTCAACTCTTCTAAAACAAGAGAAGATTTGAAGATTTTTTCACAACTTTTTGTATTTCCCTCTGATTTATAGGTGAAAAGATAAGGTTTGGAATCTATTTTTGACAACTCTTCTTTGTTGATTCTATCGACGTCTATGTTGTGAGTATAGAGTTTTGTGGGTTGAAAATTTATGTTGAGAATTTTTTCATGCCTTGAATTCAAAATATCATAAGAATTTTGTGAAACTTGAGCACTTCTAATTTCATCTAAAATAGTTATTAGTTGATTATCGTCTTGTCTAAACTTTTTTTCTAAATAACATGTCTTTAACGCTAACTCTTTCCACGCGTGAGATTGCCATGCGAAGCGCTCTTTTTTATACGTTTTTGAAATTGGTGGTAGTTGAAAAAAGTCTCCAGACAAGACGACTTGCACGCCACCGAATGGTTTATTATACTCTTTAAAAGCTCTTAGTATTTTATCTATTGAGGAGAAAATCTCAGGTGAAACCATAGAAATTTCATCAATCATAAGAATCTTCAATTTAGAAAATCGCGTTTGCATATATTTTTTTTCTAGCAGAGACTCTATAAAATAATCATCTACAAAATCACGAATGCCTAAACTAAAAAATGAGTGGATTGTTTGCCCCTGTAGATGAGAAGCGGCAATACCTGTTGGAGCTACAATAGTCGGGATTATTTTTCTTGATTTTAGGTATGTAATAAATTGATTTAAGAGATAAGTTTTACCAGTTCCGGCTGAACCGGTTAAAAAAACGTTGTTTCCTGATTTTAAAATATTTAAGGCTGTATTTTGCATCTATTGTATTTAAAGATTATTTTCTAAAACGCTTAAAGACTTTGTCAAAATCTATGCTTGCTTTACATAAAGTCTCTTCAAAATCATAACTCTCTTTTGAAAAATCGCCTTGTTTGTCGTACTTTACGTCTTTGAGTTTATAGACTTTCGCTTTTAAGTCGTCGGGGTAGACGATGACGTAGTATTTTACTTTCTCTTTTTCATAGGTCTCAAATTTATAGGTTTCATCTCTTTTAGCCGTTGATTTTGATATGACTTCGACTATAATCTCAGGAGCTTTTGTGATATAACTATCGTTTGGTTCATCGCAGATAAGGACAATATCTGGTTTTAAAACGGTATCGTCGCTTAGTTTCCAATCCTCTTCGCCTAAAACGAAGCACCTTTTGCACTCTTCAATATTGTTGCCGAGTTCTCTCGCCATTGCATAGGCTATCGCCTGATGATTTATCATGGGAGATGGAGACATCGCTATGGGATAACCATCATAAAGTTCCCATTTCCCCTCCCACTCTCTATAGTCTGCATAACTGTAATGAGGTAAATAATCAACTGCACCCATAATATTTTCTCCCTTGTTGATTTATTGTTCTAACTTCCGGCGTTAATCGCCAACTGAGCCATTTTTTGAACGTACTCTTCAACGCTCTTTTCATCGTCTAGCGCTTTTTGAAGTTCCGTTAAAAAGTACTCTTTCGTTCTCTCGTCCGCTATGTTGAAAGTGTAAAGAACCCACTCGCAATTGAGAGGCAATTTTTCGCCTCCTTGCAAAACCGTGAAAGCGCGATACAAATTTATGTCCGTTCTTGACAAAAGAGAGAGTGCGTCCTTGTAAAACTGAGGAACGTCGTGGCTGACGAGTTTTTTCAATTCCGTTGCGGGGATTGTCGCGTCTACTTCTTCCATCGCGTTTTTGCCGATGAGAAGCGCGTCTCCAACAAGGAGTTGTTCACCTAAAAAGCAGACGTCTTTGTGTTGGCTTAGAGCGTTCGCGTCCGTAAAAATCAGGTGGTCTTTGAGAGTCTCTATCTCGTCTATGAGTATGGAGTTGAAAAAGCTGTAAACGCTGTTGGCTTTCATCTCGATTTCTATCTCTTTTATCTCTTTGCTCGAGGGATGAATCGACAAGGCTTTCATTAAAAGTTCTCCAATAGTATCACGTTTACAAAAGTGCCGGTTTCCAAGAACTTGTCGTCTTCGCCAGCGACCATCAAAGCGCTCGCGTTGAGCATATTTGTCAAAATGGCCGAACTTCCCACTTTTTTGTCTTTAAAGTTTACGAAGTATTCGCCATCTTCGACAAGGACGTTGCAAGCGGTAAACTCCGTAAAACGACTTCTTTTGGTGAAGTCCTCTTGCAGTTTCGCGGCGACTTGAACGTAGGGACGGCTTTTTCCCAGCATTTTTGAGATGAGAGGCAACGCGTACAAAATCCCTGTGACCGTAGACGAGTAAGCGAACCCTGGAAGAGCCAAGATAAACTTCTCTTGCCTCTGCGCCAATAGAACATGTCGACCAGGTTTGATGCCGACGCCTTTGTAAACCACTTGGGCTCCAAGACGAGGAATGACGTCTTTGACGAAGTCGTAGTCTCCCACGCTCACTCCGCCCGTGCTTACGAGTATGTCGGCGTTGGCGAGCGCGTTTTCGAAGGTGTGCATTATCGCGTCTTTGTTGTCGGGCGCGGTTCCAAGCTGTATCACTTCCGCTCCGGCAGACTCGAAAAGAGCGGCCAAGGTGTAGTTGTTCGAGCTTCTTATCTGCGCGGGATTGTCGCTGTTTTCACCCAAATCAAGGATTTCGCTTCCCGTGGCTATGACCGCCACGCGAGGACGAACGAAAACTTTTACCATCACTTGATTGAGTCCCGCCATGACGCCGACTTCGGCGAAACCGATTTTAGTTCCTTTTTTTATAAGAACGTCGCCAGCTCTGTAACCTTCGCCAATGGGACGAACGGAAGAGCCGAGCGCGACTTCTTGGTTAATGGTGATTTTTCCATCGTCATACGTCACGTTTTCTATTTGTATCAGCGTGTCCGAACCCTTGGGCATCATGGATCCCGTAAAAGTTTTGATGCATTCGCCACTATTTAGAATTCTTTTTTCGTCATGACCAGCGGGGTTGTCGCCAAGAACGGTTAAAACGCCGCTTGAAAGGTCTTCATGTTTGAGCGCGTAGCCGTCCATGGAAGCGGTTGGAAACTGAGGGTCGTTAAACTTTGCGACTATGTTTTCAAAAAGAACGCGACCTAGCGAGGCGTTGAGCGCGACTCTTTCGTATCTGCTTGCGTTTACATCAAGCAAATCCAACATGTTTTGACTTGTTTCATAAGATAAAAAATTCAACTTTTGACTCCTAATATGCCGCTGCCTTTGATGGCGGTCGAGCGTTCAAGAGCGTAAACTCTCTTTCCGTTTTTGAGGTCGTATTTCCAAATGGGAGCCGCCGCCTTGAAGTCCTCCACAAACTCGTCGATCAACTCCAAAGCGACTCTGCGTTTAGGCGAAAAGACCGAGGCTACGTAAGAGGACTCATGAAGAAGAACGTCGCCGCGGGAGTGCGCCATTTTGACGATGGCTCCTTTGGCTTTGGCTTTTTCTCGCCATGAAGCGAACCAAGCGTTCAAAATGGGTTCGTAGACGTCAAAACTAAGCCCGTCTATGCCGTCTTCGCTTCTTACCGTTCCGACGAACGGAACGTACGCGCCGTAGTTGCTAGCGGCCTCTTCTTCGTACCAATCTTTTAAAATTTTAGGCACGTCCAAGGCGCCGTCATAAAGGGTTAACATGCCTCATCCACCGCAAACGGGGGGAAGGAGAGATATTTTGTCGCCACTTTTTAGGGGAGCTTCAAGCGAAGAGACGAGAGTGTCGTTGACCGCGACGGCGCAGTTGTCCAACCAATCTTTGAGCTCTTCGTCTTCTTGCAAGATTTTTGCGAGTTCGTTGAGGTTATTTATCTCCAACTCAAGCGCGTTTTTTTGTATGGGTCCTAAAAATTCAACTCTAACCACGGTAACATCCTCTTAAATTTAGTGCTGAAAGTATATCAAAGATAAGTTAAGCGCTGTATAATTGCGTCATGATTTTTGGCAAAATAGAATATCTCAATCTCTTACCATTTCACGTGTTTATGAAGCGCCATGCGAAAAGCTCTCAGCAGAGCAAAAGCATGGAGTACTACAAAGGCGTGCCTTCGAACATAAACAAGAAGTTCACGTCTAGAAAAGTGGACGCCGCGTTCATATCCAGCGTCGCCGCGCAAAAATACTCCCACGTGGGCTTGGGAATCGTGGCCAAAAAAGAGGTTCTGAGCGTTTTGGTCGTCCCTCATGATGAGAGTAAACAAGACGTGGATTCGGCTTCTTCGAACGCTTTGGCTCAGGTTTTGGGAGTGAAGGGTCAAGTCATGATAGGAGACAAGGCTCTTAGACATTACCTACAAAACAAGCCTCACGTGGATTTGGCGAAAGAGTGGAACAGCCGTTACGATTTGCCTTTTGTTTTCGCGCTTTTATGTTTTCACAAAGACAAGGCGTTGTATAAAAACATAGAAAAAAAGTTCTTGGCGAGCAAAATAAAAATCCCCCAATACCTCCTTTCAAAAGCTTCAAAAAGAAGCGACGTCTCCAACGTGGAAATTTTGAAGTATCTCACGTACATCTCTTACGAACTAGACTTTAAAGCCCTCAAAGGTCTCAAGTTGTTTTACAAGATGAACCATGCCTCCAAAAACTTGAAGAGGGGTTAAAACTCCTAATCTCTCTTCAAATCATCGTTTTGACGTAAGTCTCGTGACAAAGAAAATCTTTTGCATGTCAAGATTTTTTAAGCCTATGTAGGCAAAAACTAAAAGTAGATATTAAAGTCAATACGCTATAATCGCTTACTTTTTTAAAAGACAAAAATGAAGGATTTGCCATGATGAAACTTTTAGCGGGACCATGCGTTATTGAGAGTGAAGAGAATATTTTTAGAATTGCCAAAGGGCTAGAGAAATATCATCATGACGACTCAATTGATTTTTATTTTAAATCTAGTTTTGACAAAGCCAACAGAACCTCTTTGGAGAGTTTTCGCGGTTTGGGCATAGACGAGGGATTGAGAATACTTCAAAAAGTGAAGGACGATTTTGGCTATAAAATAGTGACCGACGTTCATGAATCTTCTCAGGTGGAGCAGGTGGCTAAAGTCGTGGATATGCTTCAGATACCGGCGTTTTTGTGTCGTCAGACGGATCTGCTCGTGGCTTGCGCGAAAACTGACAAAGAAGTGAATATCAAAAAAGGTCAGTTTTTGAGCGCGGACGCCATGAAGTATCCACTTCTCAAAGTGCTTCAAACTCGCGGATGCTTTGAGGCGACTTATGAAAACTCCAAGAAACATGGCGTTTATCTGTGCGAGAGGGGAAACTCTTTTGGTTATGGAAACATGGTGGTGGACATGAGAAACTTAGTTATCATGAGAGAGTTCGCTCCGGTAATCTTCGACGCGACTCACTCGGTGCAAATGCCGACGGCGGAGAATGGGAAAACGGGCGGAGACAGCTCCATGGTTCCTTATTTGGCCAAAGCGGCGGCGGCGATAGGCGTCGAGGGCTTCTTTTTTGAGACGCACTTTGATCCGAGTTGCGCTTTGAGCGACGGACCGAACATGTTGAGACTTGAAGAGTTGGATAGTCTAATAATAAAAATTAAAAAGATAAGGGAGATATAGATATGGAATTGATCGAAGGTAAATTAAAAGTAACAAACGGCAAGAAAATTGCGATAGTGAGCACGAGATGGAATCACTTTATAGTTGACAGACTCGTTGAGGGAGCCAAAGACTCGTTCGCTCGCCATGGCGGCAACGACGAAGATTTGACTCATGTTTTGGTTCCGGGCGCGTTTGAACTTCCGATGATAGTCGACAAGCTGCTTTCAAGCGGAAAATATGACGCGATTTGCGCTTTGGGCGCTGTGATTCGAGGGGCGACTCCCCACTTTGATTACGTTTCGGCGGAAGCCACGAAAGGGATAGCGACCATGAGTCTTAAGTACCAAAAACCGGTTAGTTTTGGACTTCTGACGACTGACAACATAGAGCAGTCCATAGAGCGAGCCGGAACAAAAGCTGGAAACAAAGGTTTTGAAGCCATGACGGTCGTTATAGAGATGTTAGACCTTTACGAGGCTCTGTAATGGCGACTAGACAACAAGCCAGAATGGCGGTAGTTTCACTTTTGTACGCTTTTGATTTGGGAAATGGAAACACGTCTCAACATGCGGATGAGATTTTAGAAGAGAAAAAGATTCGTAACAAACAAAAAGATTTCGCGCTTACTCTTTACGAGGGCGTCATGCAAAACCTAGACATTTGCGATAAAGCGATTGTTACGCATTTAAAAGAGTGGGATTTTGAACGTCTTGGAGCGATAGAGAGAGCGACGCTTCGTTTGGCGACTTATGAAATTCTTTTTGGCGAGTTGGATTCCGCCGTCGTAATTAACGAAGCGGTAGAGATTACAAAATCATTTGGAACGGAACAATCGCCTAAATTTATCAATGGCGTTTTAGACGCCATATCAAAAGACAAACAGGCCTAATCTTTACACAAAGTACTCTTTTTAGCTTCTTTTTTTGCAACGCTTTTATTTGGCGCGCAAAATAGTATAATGTATCTCTTTTTTATAATATTTTTAAAGAAAAAATCTTTCAACCGAAGAGATCAAGGATGGAAATAATGATACGAAACAAATTGCGAAAAATTTTAATCATAGTCGCGATCGCGTCGTCCGCGTTGGCCAACGACATTATAATAAAAAATAGCTCGTGCACGGTGGGCGAAACGGTGACCAACCTCAAGCATCTTATTAGAAACAAGGGCTTGGATATTTTCGACACCATAAATCACGGTTCGAACGCGAGGCTTGTCGACATGAAATTGAACGAGTCTGAATTGGTGGTATTTGGAAATCCAAGACTAGGAAGCTCGCTTATGCGAGAGGATATGACGGCGGGGATCGATCTTCCTCTTAGGGTTTTGGTTTACAAAGACAATGATGGAAAAGTTAAAATTGCCTATAGGGACGGCTCGTGGCTTGAAAAAAATCACATGTTCAAGTCGTCTGAAAAAACGGCGAAAGTGACGAAGGTCATGGATAAGTTTACAACCGAGGCGGGAAAATGCGACAGAGAATGACAAAAGAAGAGGCCCTTGATTTAATCAAGAACGCCGACTTAAAAGAGCTGGGAAGAATGGCTTCGGCTCGTAAAAAAGAGTTGCATCCAAAGGGAATTACAACCTTTGTTATAGATAGAAACATCAACTATACAAACATCTGTTGGGTTGATTGCAAGTTTTGCGCTTTTTACAGACATGAAAAAGACGCGGACGCCTACGTGCTTACGTTTGACGAGATTGACGCGAAAATAGACGAGCTTTTGGAGATAGGCGGAACGCAGATACTTTTCCAAGGTGGAGTTCATCCCAAATTGAAAATAGAGTGGTATGAGGATTTGGTTGGGCACATTCATACGAAATATCCGACCATTACCATTCATGGTTTCTCCTCCATAGAGCTTGACTTCATCGCGAAGGTTTCGCGCATAAGCATACAAGAAGTGCTCTCGCGTTTGAAAGTCAAAGGTTTGGCTTCCATTCCCGGCGCTGGCGCCGAGATACTCTCGGATAAGGTTCGGGACATTATCGCGCCTAAAAAAATCGACTC
>CALDOC010000504.1 GCA_937914675.1 uncultured Sulfurimonas sp. | reverse complement strand
AACAACTACGTCTTTACAAAAATGATAGCGAACTACACGCATAGTTCTCTTAAAACCGTTTGGGATGGCATCAAAATCACCATAACGTATGATTCCAATCACAAAAAAGCGATGCACATCGCGAAAGAAATAACGAGAAAATACTCGAAAGGGTATACGGACATAACGAGAAAACAACTGAACAAACTTAGAAGTCATTACAGTCTCAAAAACACGAACGTCGACCCTAGAATCTACTCTTTCATAGTTCCTAACGGTCTCGACATCGAAGCCTGGTATCTAACCAACGCTTATGCCACTTTGACGCTCAGAAGCTCTATCTCCACTGAAATAGTGGACGCTTTTAACGCGGAAAACGACATAACCATAGCTTACCCTACGCAAAAACTCAATATTTCCATGCAAAGTCAAGAACCGAGTTTACATAATCATGAGATGGTATAAATGAAAAAAAAAGTATATTTTAAAACGTTTGGTTGTCGCACAAATCTGTACGATTCGCAAGTCATGATGAGTTCGATGAAAGATTATGAAATCACGCAAAATGAAGAGGAAGCGGACGCCATAGTCATCAACTCCTGCACCGTCACGAATGGCGCGGACACGCATGTTCGCTCTTATATTTCACAAGTTGAGAAAAACAATGACGGAGCGAAGATTTTTTTAACGGGCTGCGGAGCTCATACGAAAGGGGAATCGCTTCTCAAAGAAAATCGCGTTCATGGCGTTTTTGGACAGAGTGAAAAAAACAAAATCGACGCGCTGCTAAAAAAGGAACAACCGTTTTACGATCCCGGAGATTTGAACCACGTTGACGAGTCGGTCGTGGACGATTTCGTCGGAAAGAGCAGGGCCTTCATAAAAGTGCAAGAGGGCTGCAACTTTAGATGCTCTTACTGCATCATCCCTTTTGTTCGCGGCGACGCTCGAAGCATGGACGAGACTAGGATATTGGAGCAGATAACGAGACTCGCCCTCAACGGTTTTGGCGAGTTTATTTTGACTGGCACGAACGTTGGAAGCTATGGGCAAGACACGAACACTTCGCTGGTGAAGCTTATGAAAAAAATAAGCCAAATTCGCGGCGTTCGTCGCATCCGTTTGGGAAGCGTCGAGCCAATCCAAATATCGGACGAGTTTTTAGAGATTTTGGACGAGCCTTGGTTGGAGAAACACATGCACATCGCGCTACAACACACTTCTCCTCAAATGTTAAAGCTTATGAATAGACGCAACGTCTACAAACAAGACAGAGAACTGTTTGAACTTTTGGCTGACAAGGGTTTTGCGATTGGAACGGATTTTATAGCCGGTCATCCCGGAGAGAGCGAAGCTTTGTGGCTCGAGGGGATGAAAAACGCGCGCGAGTTGCCACTCACTCACATTCATGCGTTTACGTATTCCAAACGCGATGGAACGAAGTCGGCCACCATGAAGCCCGAAGTGAATGGAAAAGTGGCCAAAGAGAGGCTTCATGAGATACAAGATTTGATAGAAGAGAAAAATCTCGCGTTTAGAAAAGCTTTTAGAGGCGAATTGGAGATATTGGTAGAGTCGTACAAAGATGGACTCTACCATGGTTTTGATCAGCACTTTAACAAGATAGCCGTGGAGTCTCAAGAAGACCTTGTTGGCAACTGGATAAACGTCAAAGATTATGAAGTCATGAAGGAGCATAATTATGTTAAGTTCTAAAACGAATAGAGTATTTCTTTACGTATCCGCGTCTTTAATCATAATACTCATCGCGTTCGCCATAGTTCGCGATAACGCGGACGACATTACGCTTAACGAAGCGACAAAAATTCTTCAAAACAATAGCGTTACGAAAGTCGTGGCTTCAAAAGACTACGTTTATCTCAAAACAAAAAGCGACCTTTATAGAATCGCGTCGTCTCAAGTGACTCCTAAAATGTTTATAGATTACAAGGTGGAAATTTCTTCAAAAAAAGACATATTGCTATACATACTTTTCGCGGTGCTCTTTTTGGGAATCGGTTCGCTTTTGCTTAGATACGTTCAAAAAAAAGGCGAGATTGGTCTGAATGGTTCAGACGCTTCGATGGGCGGTTCCAACTCTTTGCCTTCAGAGATGAATTCAAAGATAGAACAGACTAAAAGCGACGTTACGTTTAACGACATTGGTGGCATCAGCGACGTTAAGATAGAACTCGAAGAGATAATAGATTTTATGAAAAATCCAAAGCGTTATAAAAATTTTGGCGCTCGCATGCCAAGAGGCGTTTTACTCGTGGGACCTCCTGGAGTTGGCAAAACTATGATCGCCAAAGCGGTGGCTTATGAGTCTGGCGTTCCATTTTACTATCAAAGCGGGGCGTCTTTTGTTCAGATATACGTTGGAATGGGAGCCAAAAGAGTGCATGAACTCTTTGCAGCCGCAAAGAAAAACGCGCCTTCAATCATCTTTATAGACGAGATAGACGCAGTGGGAAAAAAACGCGACGGACAGAGAAATGACGAAAGAGAAGCGACGCTCAACCAACTTTTGACGGAGATGGACGGGTTTGAAGGTTCTAGCGGAGTCATCGTCATAGCCGCCACGAACAAGATAGAAGTGCTAGACTCCGCGCTTCTTCGCGCGGGTAGATTCGATAGACGAGTGTTCGTCGAGTTGCCAACCATCCATGAACGCGAATCGATTTTGATGAAGTACTTAAAGAAAGTTCCTCATCAGTTGGACGCGCAAATAGTGGCGAACATGACCGTTGGTTTCAATGGCGCGGCGCTTGCCACGCTTGTCAACGAAGCCGCTCTTTTGTCTTTGAGACAGAACGATTCCCATGTGACGATAGAACATTTTCATCAAGTAAAAGACAAAGTCATGTTTGGCAAAAAAAAGTTGCAAATGCTCAACGATAGACAAAAAACTTATCGCGTTACGTATCAAGCCGCCAAAGTTTGCGTAGCCACGTATTTTGATTTGCCTTTTGAAAAACTTATGCTTTCAAATGAAAAACTGACCCCCATGAACAATGAACCTTTTATAAAACAAGAGCTTGAGTCACAAGTAAAGATGCTTTTAGCCGGCGTTGTCGCTTGTAATCTAAAGTTTGGAGAGCACTCTAGCAGCGCTAAAAGCGATATTTTCGAAGCCAAAGAGATTACGGGAAAAATGTGTCAAGAGTACGGAATGGGTTCGTCTTTGCTTCCTGAGAGCAATGAGCAAAAAATGATAATTGAAAGACTTTATAAGGAGTGCAAAGATTTAATAAATTCTCTGCCAAGCGTTATGAAAGACGTTGAGGCGATACTTTTGGAGCGAGAAAGCATTACAAAAACAGACGTTCAAAAGTTGCTAAATGAAGTTCTTTAGCGGTTTTTCTTTAACGAACGAAGAGTATCTGTTCGAAAATTTTATCAAAAGGAGCGACTATACCGTATGTGGTTTTAGTTATGGCGCCATAAAAGCTTTTGATTTTGTCAAACGGGAGTTGAAAGATGGTAGAAGAGTTGACGCTCTCCAACTCTTCTCTCCGGCTTTTTTCCAAACAAGAGACGATAAATTTAAAAGATTGCAGATGTTGGCGCACTCTAAAAAAAGATTGGAATACATGCGACAATTCATAGATTCTTGTTTTCATCCTTACAATCAAAAAATCGTGGAATTTAAGAAAAGCTCGCAAGAAGAGCTCTTTGAGTTGTTAAATTACGAGTGGATACTCGAAGAGTTGCAAGAGCTTGTCGATAAAGGCGTAAAACTTGAAGTATATCTTGGCGGCGAAGACAAAATCATTGACGTTGCGGGAGCGAGAGAGTTTTTTTTAAAAGTCGCCACCGTAACTTATATCAAAAAAGCAAACCATTTTTTGCAAACAAATTAAAGAAAAGGATTTAAATTGAGTGAAATTAAAATAGGCGTTATAACGGCAAGCGATAGAGCGAGCAAAGGCATATATGAAGACGTCTCGGGCGTGGCGATTCAAGACGCCATGAAAGATTATCTCAAAAGCGAATTTGAGATAGTTTATAGATGCGTTCCCGATGAACAAGATATTTTGGAAGCGACCATGAAAGAACTTTGCGACGAAGCTGAGTGTTGCTTGGTGGTCACGACGGGCGGAACGGGACCGGCGCTAAGAGACGTGACTCCCGAAGCTACCGAAAATGTTTGCGAGAAGATGATGCCCGGTTTTGGCGAGCTCATGAGACAAGTGAGCTTGCGGTACGTGCCGACGGCGATACTCTCTCGTCAAACGGCGGGGATAAGAGGCAAAAGTCTCATCATAAACCTGCCCGGAAAACCAAAGTCGATTCGAGAATGTCTCGACGCGGTTTTTCCTGCCGTGCCATACTGCGTTGATCTGATAGAGGGTCCATTTATTGAGACGAATGAAGAAGTGATGAAAGCTTTTAGACCAAAAGCGAAATAGGTTGGAAATCATGGACATGAACGCAACGGTCGTTGAACAAACGCCTACGATAGGACTCAATTTAACGCTCTCTCTTTTAAGCATATCCGTCGTTATCTCAATTGTTTTTGTTGTAGGCTTTTTAAAACTGATCAAAAAAAAGTAGATTAGAACTCAATTTAAAGAGGGCGTATTCCTAAAAATGGGTATAAGCGCGTAAACTTAGAAGTAGTAGTATATTATTTTAGAATTAAAGGGGTGTCGCTAATGAGTCGTGCCAGTATACGAGTTTATTTCATTGTTTTTTT
>CALDOC010000503.1 GCA_937914675.1 uncultured Sulfurimonas sp. | reverse complement strand
TCTGCATAAACAGGGAGTGAAAGTGGCATTCGTGAACGGTTTCGGCGCCAGCGTGGACTCCATGCTACTCAAACAATTAGACATTGACGTGTACGACGGCGACACGAGTCCAAGCAATAAAAAAAAGATCACGTACAGAGATGAAATGATAGGTTTTGAAATAGAGCCTTCGCTTAGTGATGAAAGTTTATATTTGCAACCTCAAAATTCCAAAGCGATTTTGACTTATGAAGACATGAACGGTTTGGCTTCGACCCCCTCGGCGATAACGCCTTGGGGCGGCTACGCCATGTCGGAGTCATTTATGCAAGAACTCAATGAAGAAAATATTTGGATAATCAATCCATTTAAGTTTTTTCAAGAGGCCTTGAGATTGAAAGAGATTTTGGTGCCCGACGTGACGACGGAAAATGGAAATCGATTACTGTTTAGTCACATAGACGGGGACGGCATCATGAATTACGTCGAATCCAATCCAGAACTTTTTTCCGGCGACATGATTTTAGATAAAATTTTGAAACCATATAAAATTCCACATTCAGTTTCCATCATAGGCGCGGAGGTGGCGGCCAATGGACTCTATCCAAAATTGTCAGATCAACTCGTCGAACTCGCAAAAAAAATTTACAGACTAGACAATGTCGAGGGCGCGACGCACACCTTCACCCATCCGTTCATATGGAGCCAAATTAAAAATGGCGATTTGGATGAAAAGTACAGATTGAAACCAAAAGGCTATAAATTTTCACTCGAATATGAGTTTGTTGGAACGTTGAAATACGTCAATGAGAAACTGTCTCCCGCAAATAAAAAAAAGGCCAACACGGTGTTTTGGAGTGGCGATTGCGCTCCAACTGAAGAAGTCTTAAAATACGCGTATTCAAAAAAAATACTCAACGTCAATGGCGGCTACACGGTAATCTCAAACGCGAGCCCTTGGCTAACGAACGTCGCTCCGATAGGACTAGAAAGAGGTGTTTATTATCAAATATACACGGGAGCTGAAAATGAAAACGTCTACACCAACGACTGGCTTGGTCCGTTTTGGGGTTTTAAAAAAGTGGTTCAAACTTTCAAATTGACCAACTCTCCGCGTAGGCTCAAGCCAATAGACGTTTATTATCATCTCTACTCCGGTTCAAAAACGGCCTCGTTAAACGCTCTCAAGTACATATTTGACTGGGCGATAAAGCAAGAGGTAACGCCCATATTTACGTCGGAGTACATCCCAAAAGCGATGGACTATTATACCGTTTCCATGGCGAACGACGCTGACGTTTGGTTGGTTGAGGGAATGATAGATTTAAAGACGTTAAGAATCGAAAAAAAAGACGCCAGCATAGACTTGGGAAGCTCTAGGAGCGTCGTCGGCTTAAAACATTTTGAGAATCACACTTATTTGAGTCTTGACGATACGGCGACGCATCTAATCAAAACTTCAACTGGCGACGCCATGGCCCAAAGATCATATTTGACGTCGTCAAACGCCAAGATAGTGGACTATAAAAATGGAATAAAGAATCAACAAATCACGTTTGACGGTCATGTCGCGTTAAAGTTAAATTTTCACATGCAAGCTGGATGCAGACTGGAGTCTTCTCCAAAGGCCTCAACAACAACTCTCGAAAATCAAAATCATCAGTTGTACTATGATGACGCGAAAAAGGCTACCGTCAATGTCTTATGCCAATGAAGAGATAACAAAATCTTATGTGGTCACATATAAAGAGCTTATTTTCATATTTATCGTTTTTAGCGTCATTTTAATCGTTTTGTATCCAAAAGATCTTCTTAAAGAACAAATTTTATCGGAAAAATCAAATTATGATTTGAGCATGTTGTATTTGAAAAATTTAATAAAACATCATCCGGAGGATGAGTCCTTAATGTTGATTCTTGCGGAACAGAGCTTGAGAACGGGAAAAAAAGATCTCGCTTTGAGATTGCTGGATTTGTTGTTGGGGAGTAAAAGCGTAGAATATAGGCATAAAGCCACGCTGCTTAGTTATGAACTTCAAAAAGATGATTATTACTATTTTAAAGAAGCGGAGAAGCAAAAGGCGCAGAAAAAAATCTTGAGAAAATTGTTTTTAAGCATTTACAATAATAAAATGTATCAAGAAGCGGATATTGAAAAATGGTATCAAGAGTCTATCTTTTTGGATGAAAAGGGAGCGAGATACTATTTTTTACAACAAAAATTAATCAAAGAAGAGCAAAACGTTGAACTATTGGAGAGCGCTTATTATTTGTCTGAGATTTTGTCAAAGAAACAAGATTCATACAAATATATCAACATGCTTCAAAAGTATGACGTAAAAAACGTAGAGAAGTGGCGTATGGCGGAGTACTATATGTTGTTGAGATATAAGCAGTACGCGAAAGTCAAAAAACTTTTACTTGAAAATTCCAAAAATTCCAAAAAATGGAAAAACATGCTCGCGGAATATTACTTGATGAAAAAAGAGTATGAAAGTTCTTCAGCCCTCTATATGGAACTTTCCCAAGAGAGTGGCGATTATATGAGTAAAAGAGAGTATTTGTTTCAAGCGATCCAATCGCTTCAATCGGGCGACAAGCTGGAGTTCGCCGCGAAATTGGCTCATGAACATGAGACAGGTTACATTGACGACATCGTGGCGAGGAAGTTTTTGCTTAAATTGTACATGGCGACGGGACATTTGGATTACGCTGGCGTTTTATCCAAAAAGATACTTCAAAGAAAAGGGTATTGATGAAAGTAGCATTAATCGTTTTATTCGCTTTTACTCTTCTTTTCTCCAAAACGTATGAGACGTGTTACACGGTGCAACTCGTCAGTAGGCACAACACCCAAAAAAATTTAAGCGCGCTCGAAGGCCTTGAATATCCACAAGAGTGCAAAGTGATGAAAATTGGACAGTCGGTGACTGTGAGATGTGGCTGTTATGAAAGCGCGACCCCAGCCAAGGAGAAGTTGCCAGAGTATAAGAAGAGATATAAAAAAGCGGTTCTCGCCACAACGTACAAGTATAGATTTGAAGATGAAAAGAGTGATGAATTGTTGGAAAAAACAATCCTCTCACCCATGAAAACGACTTATAAAAAAGTTCAAGCGCCCCTGGCGGAAGAGCCTAAGAAACAAGAGCTGAAGAAAGACGCGACATGTTACACCGTTCAATTGGCCAGTCGGCAAAACACCACAAAAAATTTAAACGCGCTTAAGGGTCGTGAGTATCCACAAGAATGCAAAGTCATGCCCATAGGCAAGTCGCTAACCGTTAGATGCGGTTGTTATGAAAAAATAGAAGCGGCTAAAAGTAAATTGTCTTTATACAAAAAAGAGTATAAAGGCTCGGCCATCGCCAGAACGTACAAGTACAGGTTTGAAGATCAGCGGAGCGAGAGGGTGGATGAAGGCGCTCCGCGAACGCTCAAAAAAGAAACGCCAAAGAAGAAGGAAAAAGTCAAAACTAGAACTAAAAAACAATATGAAGCGAAGGAAAAAGTTTCACCTCAGGAAGAGGAGTTGCGCCTAATGCTGCAAGTGTTTTTATATAAAGGCGACTTGAAAAGCGCTTACAAGGTCGCGAGCATAGGCTACTCTCAACATCCAAACTCCTACTATTGGAACCAAAAAATGGGTGAACTATCTAAATGGACAAATCGTTCAGCTAGAGCTATGAAGCACTTAAGATTTGTTTGGGAATTAGATAAAGATCCACAGATAGAAGATGAGCTTATTCTTTATGGAACAGAATCTTATCAGTATGAGGAGATAGAAGCACTTGTAGTCAGTAAAGTGGAGAGAAATCCGACTGAAGAGAATATTGATCTTATGATTTTGGTTTATAAAAAGATTGGTTATCCTGAAAAGGTCGTCGACGTTTTAGAATCCCAATACGAGAAAAACCCAACGAACACCGTCCTTCTCACCAAGGCTTTGGAACTTAGTTTGGAGATAGGGGACCTAGAGTTGTCACAGCGATTCGTAAAGATGATAGAGGCAAACAAGCCATACTCGAAAAAAGACGCTTCTTTAATCGCGAGATATTATTATATAAATAAAGAGGTTCCAAAATCGTATGAAAGCTTGTCATACGTTGACGAGTCAATCAAAACAAAAGAAGAAGA
>CALDOC010000502.1 GCA_937914675.1 uncultured Sulfurimonas sp. | reverse complement strand
GTACCGCAAACCAGTGCTCTATCCAGCTGAGCTACGAGCGCACACCATCTCTTTTTTTAAGAGACTGGAATTATACTACTTTTAACTTATAAATTTATTAAATACAATCTACCTGTCGATTTTTCTTATAATTTCATCCATTTTTTGTTCTTGCGTGTATAATTCATGAGTTCTTCTAACATAAGCTTGTAGTAAAATTTTTAAGTCATTATTACCATCTATATTGAAGTCTTTAGCCATCCGACGTTCCAAAAAGAGAGCAAATCTTTCATCCACATCGACATCAAAATTACGACCACCAATATTTAAACCTATTTTTTTACTCATGCATTATCAACCTAAAATATTTTCAATTTTAGTTATAATCTCTTCTATTTCTAAATCTTTCATGACATTCTCTTCAGTCAATCTTTCTATCTCTTTATCTTTTAGTTCACGTTCAGCTTTTAACGTCATCAACTCCGTTCTCATCATGGCACACTCACCCTTGAGTGAATCATACTGTTGTAAAACTTGTGACACTTTATCACTTAACTTATCTATAATCGTCTCTTCGTCCATTCTCATTTCCTCATACTTTTAATGTTACTATAATTCTATCATAAAAAGGACACTGATATTACAATTATCTATATATTTATCACAACTAAGGTATAATTTATCAAATAATTAAAAGGTCTATTTTAAATGAATCATTTTGAAAAATATTGTACAAAATTTGTTCAATCCGTTGGAAGTAAAGATGGAGCGGTGTCTCCCACTCTTACAAATTCCGCGTCTTTCGCGTACGTTACGCCAGAAATCGCCGAAGGAATTTTTGACGGCAGCGTTAAAAAACCACTTTACTCTCGTATGGGAAACCCGACCACTTCAAAACTTGAATCCATACTTGCTGATATGGATGGGGGCGTGGGCGCGGTCGCCACAAGCTCGGGAATGGCCGCCACGACTCTCGCGACCATGTCAATCGTATCGGCTGGAGATGAAATCATAAGCGTTGGTGGTCTCTTTGGTGGTACGTACGCTCTCTTTAGCGAAACTTTAAGCAGGTTTGGCGTAAAAACGACATTTTTTGACGTGGATGAATTAAAAAACATTCAAGAAGCTATAACCGAAAATACAAAGATTATTTTTCTTGAGAGTGTTGGAAATCCAAATATGAGGCTTCCAGACATACGGGCGATCGCAAACATCGCCAAAGAATCAGGAGTGGCGCTAATAGTTGACAACACCATTACTCCATTAATCGTTTCACCTCTTGAACTTGGCGCCGACATTGTCGTTTACTCCACTACGAAAATAATCTCGGGGAATTCATCGGCTCTTGGAGGATGCGTTGTTTTTCGCGCAATTGAAGATGGCGAAGATAAATTTAAAACGCCAAGATATAAAGATTTAGAAAAAATAATAAAAAAAGCTGGCAAAATAGCGCTTATTCCTATAGCTAAAAAAAGAGCTTTAAGAGACTTTGGCATGAGCGCAAACGCGCATGCAAGCTACCAAACCATGCTAGGATTGGAAACGTTGGCGCTTAGACTGCCAAGGATTGTAAATAGCGTTGAATTCCTTGCCAAGGAACTCACTAAACAAGGAGTAAAAGTGAATCATCCTTGTTTGGAAACGCACCCGCATCATCAAAGATATTTAACAGACTTTAAATATGGATGTGGAACGCTCCTGACTATAGACATGGGAACGAAAGAAAAGGCCTACCATTTCTTAAACGCGACAAAAATTGCGACCATCACGGCGAATATTGGAGACAGTCGAACTTTGGCTCTTCACATGGCGTCGACGATATACAGTGACTTTGACGATGAAACAAAAAAATTTCTCGGAATCACGGAAGGCCTCCTACGGATTTCCATCGGTCTTGAAAATCCAGAAGACATTTTAGAAGACTTTTTAAACGCGGCAAAGTAGGAAAATATGGCGACACATACAAACTATGAACTAATGGACGACGTGACTACAAAATATCCAAAAAAATATAAAGTGTTCATACTTAATGATGATTATACGTCCATGGATTTTGTGATTGACGTTTTAATCAGTATTTTTCATAAAAGCTATGAAGAAGCGGAAAACATCATGTTAGAGGTGCATAAAAAAGAGAGGGGCTTATGTGGAATATATACGCATGAGATAGCCGAAACGAAAGTTATGCAAGTCATCAAAAAAGCCCAAGAGAGTGGTTTTCCTTTAAAAGCCACTATGGAGGAGGAGTAATATGATTAGTTCTTCTCTTAATGAAATATTTCAAAAATCAATTCTATTTGCAAAGAAACTAAGACATGAGTATTTAACTATAGAACATGTCTTTTATCTCCTACTGTCCTCCGAAAAAGGAACCCTCATCATTTCCGCATGCGGTGGAGACATTGAAAAAATGAAAGAGGCGTTAGGTACGTACATAAAGACTCAAATAAACGCTCTTCCAGATGGTCTAGAACAAGATCCTTATGAAAGCGTCGCCTTGTCTCGTCTTGTTGACAATATGATTAAACATATCCAATCCGCACAGCAAAATATCGCAGACGTAGGTGATTTGTTGGCGGCCTTATATGAGGAAGAGCACACCTTTTCCTCTATGCTCTTAAGTGAATACGACATATCAAGATTAGATATATTGGAGTTTATTTCACATGCGAACATTAACCATGTTCAGACAAATAAAGAGTCTTACTTAAATAAATATACTATTGATTTACTTCAAAAAGCAAAAGAGGGAAAAATAGATCCCGTTATCGGCAGAGACTCAGAGATACAGAGAGTGATTCAAATTTTATGTAGAAGAAAAAAAAATAATCCTATTTTAGTGGGAGAGGCTGGCGTTGGTAAAACGGCCATAGCGGAGGGATTGGCTTTAAATATCTCTTCAGGTGACGTACCTCTAATCATAAAAGACTCGGAACTTTACGCGCTTGACATGAGCGCTTTACTCGCTGGAACTAAATATCGAGGTGAATTTGAAAAAAGACTTAAAGGCGTCATGGACGAGTTAAAAACAAAGCCAAACGCAATTCTTTTTATAGACGAAATCCATACCCTAATTGGAGCAGGAGCCACAAGCGGAACCATGGACGCGGCAAACCAACTAAAACCGGCTCTCGCTTCGGGAGAGTTGACTTGCTTAGGCGCGACAACTTTTGCGGAGTACAGAAATGGATTTGAAAAAGACAAGGCTCTAAGCAGAAGATTTTCCAAGGTTGACATCAACGAACCCTCAGATAAGACAACCTATCTCATACTAAAAGGTTTGCAAAGCAAATATGAAAAACATCACAAGGTACACTATACGAATAAAGCGCTTAAAAGCGCGATTTCACTTTCTAAAAGGTATATTACAGATAGATATTTACCAGACAAAGCCATTGACCTTTTAGATGAGACAGCCGCTTCATTTCATCTTAAAAAGTCCAATAAAAATAAAGTAACAGCCACTCATATTGAAGCTACAATATCAACGATCATTGGGATATCAAGTTCCACTATTAGCCAAAAAGAAACTAGCTCGCTCGTTAATCTTGAGAGGGATCTAAAACTCAGAGTGATAGGCCAAGACAACGCCATAGATAAAGTTAACAATGCCATCAAAATTTCTAAAGCGGGCCTCACTCCCACAAATAAACCAATAGCTTCTTTTCTTTTCTCGGGTCCAACGGGAGTTGGCAAAACCGAACTTGCCATTGCGCTAAGCGACACTCTAAATATTCATTTTGAAAGATTCGATATGAGTGAATATATGGAGAAACATGCGCTAAGTAGATTAGTAGGCGCGCCTCCTGGCTATGTAGGATACGAGCAAGGTGGGCTTCTAACCGAAGCTATAAAAAAACACCCTTACAGCGTCTTACTTTTAGACGAGATAGAAAAAGCGCATCCGGATCTAATAAACATTTTACTTCAAATTATGGATAGCGCCACTTTAACTGATAACAATGGGTACAAAGCCAACTTTCAAAACGTTATACTCATCATGACGTCAAACATTGGCGCGTCGGCAAGAAACGTAATGGGCTTCCACAAAGATGAAAATATTTCTAAAGATGAAGAGATGAAATCTTTTTTTACTCCTGAATTTAGAAATAGATTGGATGCCATTATTGAGTTTAAACAATTAAGCGTTGCTACAGTTCAAGGGATAGTGCTAAAATTCATAACCGAGCTAAATAAGGAACTCAAAAAGAAAAAAATCTCAGTATTGATATCTTTAAAAGCCGTTGAGCATATTGCAACCACCGCATATTCGATTGAGATGGGAGCTAGACCAATAAAAAGGTTTATACAAGATAACATCACGAATAAATTAAGCGATGAGATATTATTTGGCAAACTTAAAAATGGAGGAGAGGTGAATGTAGATTTCACTGACAAGCTCAACCTAACGTTTAAAGAGATAAATTGAACATTCCACAGTTAAACAAATATAGTTTAAATTTTCCAGATCCAAGGAATGCAAGCGAAGAAGGAATTGTCGCTTGGGGTGGAGACCTAAATCCATCCAGACTTATTAGAGCTTATCAAAATGGAATATTTCCATGGTACTCCCAAGGTGATCCTATTATTTGGTGGTCACCAGATCCTAGACTTATCATGAAACTAGATGATTTTAAATTAAGTCGTTCATTAAAAAAAAGTATCAAAAAATTTCAATATGGCTTTGATACAGACTTTCTAGCAGTAATGCAAAATTGTTCATCAACTCCCAGACATAATCAAAATGGAACATGGATCAGTAATGATATTATAGAAGCTTATTCTGTACTTCATGGATTAGGCATGGCACATTCCATTGAAACCTATTATAATGGTGTTTTAGTAGGTGGCTTGTATGGTTTAACAATAGGAAAAGTATTTTGTGGAGAATCAATGTTTTCTCATGTAAGCGACGCTTCTAAATCCGCATATGCTATTTTAATAAAACATCTCAAAGCATGGGGCTATGAATTTGTTGATTGTCAAGTTCCAACAGAACATTTAAAAAGTTTAGGAGCTAAAGAAGTTAGCAGAGAATATTTTTTAGAAGCGCTAGAAAAATTAAATATGGAAACAATGGAAAATATATGGAAAATTGATGTTTCGATAATATAGAATATGAGTGTAAAATAAAGATTGGATGAAATAG
>CALDOC010000501.1 GCA_937914675.1 uncultured Sulfurimonas sp. | reverse complement strand
GCCACTATGGAAACTTTTTTCAATACAAAGACGACATAGAACCCAATCATGACAACGGGCGCAAAGAGACGTATTTCTTTTCTCAACTCTCGTATAAAACGTTTTTGAATGATTTTTCTTTTGAGACAAAAGCGATATTTTCAAATAGAGAGTCAGACATAGCGGCTTACTTTACGACTAATGTCGACCAAATAGCGCAAGCTTTCAATGTTGTTGACGTTGACATGCAAGAGGCTTTCCATGTGAGAGATCACCAAGTGGAGAGAAATATTGAAGCGCAAGCAATTTTAACTTTGCCTAAAATCATATCAAACGATATATCTATTGGTATTGGAATTAGACGAGCGGACTTAAGCACAAATGATTTTTATAGTAGTGTTGAGGTTGCGATAGCGCAAAACTTAGATACTATTGTTTCTCATCCTAACAACGCCTATTTTCCTTTTAATGCGACAAATGAACCCGCATATTGGGATAATCCTACAAGTAGCGATCTTTTTAGTCAAACAACAAGAACAATTTCACATGCGTATATTCAAGATCTTATATCTTTGCATAAAGATGTTGATTTGGTTTTAGGGGCGAGAGTTGATGACTACTCTGATATTGGTATGCATATAAGTTCAAGAGCTGGCTTAGTTTATAGAGCAAGTGACAAGCTTATAGCAAAATTGCTTTACGGGTCGGCGTATAGAGCGCCAACTTTTTATGAAAGATATACAAGTGGACACATATATTATGGACATGGAGTTGATAATCTTTTAGCAGAAGAGACAGATACATATGAGGCAGCTCTTATATACATACCCAGTGTAAATCATAAAATTTCTTTAAATGCATACTACTCAGAACTTAGAAACATCATCGATAGTGATCACTCTAACGATAAATATGTGGGCTATGTCCAGATGAAAGATAGAGTGAACAAGGGAGTGGAGTTTGAATACTACTTTAAGACGAAAGAGACTCACAACCTCTTTCTCAATGCGACATATACGGACTCAGAGTTCACGTATCCGACCGCAAATATTGACCAAAGCATGCCCGATATATCAAATGTGATGATAAAAGCCATGTACGTATATCGTCCAATAACTAAACTTTCCTTTGGAACGTCATGGAAATACTACTCAGAAACTGTAGAAAATAAGAAAATAGTGCGCGACACCATACAAAGCGAGAACGTGGCGCGAGACACGACCGTGGAGAAACAATACATACTTGACGAAACGGTTACGTACAAGTTTTCAAGCGCTTCTGAAATCAGATTG
>CALDOC010000500.1 GCA_937914675.1 uncultured Sulfurimonas sp. | reverse complement strand
AGAAATCCTCTTTGTCAAAGTCATCCAACTCTTGTTGATATTTTTTCTCTTCAAGGGCGTTTAATTCGGCTTCGGACATCATCATCACTGAAAGTTTTTTCGCAAAAAACGTTTTACTCTCGACTTTGGTCAAAAACGAATAGACTCCGTAAACGATTAAAATGGAAAACGCGATGGCTATCACTTTTTGCGCGGGGTTGAACGTTTGAATCTTATCTTTTCTTCTAATCTCGCAAGCTCCGCCGGGGCAATTCGTAGCTTTTTCTTTATAGATGAGATTGTATATCGCGCATCCCGCGCAGATTGAAAAAGCGGATTCGCTGATGAGCAGCAACAGACACAAGACGCATATGAAAACTTTTATGGGCGTTGGAGTGAAAACGACGACAAGCGTGTAAAACATGGGAATCGCCAAAAGCAATCCCAAGCCCCACGCGAATCGTTTTTGAGCCGCGCCCACGTACTCAGGCGTTTGATTGCGCACAAAAAACCTTCCGATTAGTAGACTAGGCGAATAGCTGGGGTTTATGACTCTGATTAAAAAATCAAGCGTAAAAAAAGTGATGAAATATTTTGTAAATATCACATGACCCAACGCCACGCTGTTAAACAAGGCTATCATCCCAAAAGCGAAAAGCAAGCCCGCCCCAGCTCTCGCTTCTCGTTCATTAACAACTCGAACGTCGTAACCATCAACTTTTTCGCCATATGTAAAAAACTCTTTCATCTCTTCTTCTCCCTAATGTAAATTAAAATTTCTCTCAACGCCTAAATCTCACTAGGCAAACCAGCAATAAAAACTCCAAAACTAACGTTTTTTGAAACAATTTCCATAAGCTTTTTGTTTTTACTAAGTGGAGTACTTAATTTATTGTAAACGTTATAATTTTTACTAACTTTTATCTTTTTAGATTCTCTTTGTAGCGATTCATAACAACCAGTGACTTTTTCTGTTTTCAAATCTTTTTTGTATAGCGGCAAAATCCAACATTCTAAAGAGTGGACTGATATTGCGAAGATGATTTTTTCTTTGTGTTGATTATAGAAACTCTTTTTACTATCTATTTGAAATATTAAACGCTCTATAACTTTTTCTATAAGCTCTTGAGTTGAGACGTCGTGTTGAGACACTCCAAAATTTGTATGTTCTGATATATCAGTATCTAATTGAACAATCATATATTCACTATTTATTACATTCTCACGAAAACGCTTCTCACCTAAATATTTAAGTAATATTTCCCAGCCACCAAATTCTTTTTCTAACTCTTTATTTCTTGTAGCGTCATAAAGCGGCTGAAAAGCTTTAATCTCTCCGCTCAAATCATTATCTTTGTAAAAGCCATTTAAAATATTTTTAATAACTGCTTGGTCTGTCTCTCCCTCACTAGCTATTGCAAATTTTAGCATTTAAAATCCATCAGGCAAACCACCTAAATAACCACGAAGAAACGCTTCTGACAAATTGATAGCCTCACCATCTTCATCAAGAGGATTATCTTTAGATTTCATCTCTTTCATTCTCGTATGCCCTTGTTTATTACGAGAGACTACAAAAAGTTTTTGCTCTTCATCATTTAAGTCTATTCCGTCAAGTATTGCGGGGTTGTGAGTCGTTAAAAATATCTG
>CALDOC010000499.1 GCA_937914675.1 uncultured Sulfurimonas sp. | reverse complement strand
TTTGATATATCTCTCACCCATATCATACTGTTGGAGTTGTTTTTTCGCTTGTAGTATCTGTTTTTCTAAAACATTTTCATTGAACTCGGTTCGTTTGATATATTTGAGTTCTATTATCACTCCGTAAGGGACTTCATCTAAAATGGGGTCGAGTAGAATGTCTATATATCCTTTATTGGATTCCACTTCCGATTTTAGTTCATAGAACGTATTGAGATTTAGATATGCCATGAGATAGGCTTTTACAAAGTTCTCACCATCTATGTAATCTCTTATGGAGCTGCTCTCTTTTATAACTTGAGCCATGTATTTAAAAGCGGTTAAATCTTTCTCATAGGCTAAATCTAAGAGACTGTTATTTAAAGTCTCTACTTTCATATTGTGGTCACTAAAATCTTTATAAGCGTAATCTATAAATTCCGACAATAGTTTTTTAAGCGTTTGATTTGGTATTTTGAGTTTTAAAGCTATTCTATACTTCTCTATTGTCACAAATCCTAAAGAGTATATAAATGATTTAAAGTTATCTTCATTGGCTAGTTCAAAAGCTGAAAAATTATCTTTTATTTTGGTAGTAATAACATCTTCACCAAGTATAAGCTTATTTAACATCTCAAAGTTGCCATTGAGTTTTTTGTTTGTATAGACTAGAAATTTAAGTTTTGAGTAGTCTGTGCGGACATTGACGTCTATTAAATCATCTGGTTCTTGATGAGTTCTAATAATATTGTCAAAGTAGTAGAGTATCATATCACTGTTGTAAATTGTGTGCTTCACGTCTTTATGAAATCTATAAGAGTTATACCACTCATTACATCTGTTGATTATACGCTCTTTTTTCTCCTCTAATCCATAAAAACTTATCATCTGCTTTAACTCATCTTTGGTAACTCCAACCATATCGTTAAAATCTTCTTTGAGAGATATATTTTTACCTATATTGCTTCCACTTGTCACGTCATAAAGAGCCAATGGTGATACGCCTGTAAAGAACATCTTTTTGATAGCGCCACTTGTTCCTACTTTTAGCATGGTAAAAAACTCTTTATAGATTGCGTTTTTGCTCGTCACTATGTTTTTATAAGCTTCTATGTCGCTTACGAGTAGTTTGGTCACAAAGTTATCGTATTCATCTATGAGAATGTATATTGGGAGATTGTTTTTGTTACAATGGATAAAGAGAGACTCTAACCTAGAAATTGGATTTTCAATATCAATTATTTTTATATTATATCTATCACAAAAATCATTCATTCGTAAAAGAATATGATTTCTAAAACTACTCTCATAATCAGTAATGTCCACGGCGCTAAAATCAAATTTCAACGTATAAAAGCTACTTTTTAAAGGAGTAAGATTATTTATAACGTAAGTATCTTTAAATATCTCATCAAACTGCTCTTTGTAGTATATATCGTAATAGGCTTCTAGCATTGAAATAGTTAGAGACTTTCCAAATCTTCTCGGTCTGAGAAAAAATAAGAAACTCTGTTCATTTTCAATCTTTTCTATAAAGTTTGTCTTATCTATATAGTACCAATTTTCTGTTCTTACTCTTTTAAAGTCGCTTAGGCCGTAGGGAAGTTTAGTATTATCTTGAGTGGAGAGCATGAGGAACTCCTTGCTTTTTTCAAATTATAGCGTTTATGAGCCTCAAACAAGTTTGAGGCTCCGTGGGTTTATGACTGAGACTACTCTACAATAATTCCCTCTTTCTCTTTTAACATGGCGATTAACGAGGCTCTATATTCATTGATGTCTATTGTAAGTCTTGCCACCCCGCTATCCATCGCGGCTTTTGCGACCGCCACCGAAAGCTCTACGAAGACTCTTCTGTCAAACGGTTTTGGCAAGATGTAGTCTTTGCCAAATTTTAGTTCGATTCCGTTATACGCCTCGCGGATGTAGGATGGAACCTCTTTCTTCGCCAAATTCGCAAGCGCGAAACAAGCCGCCATCTTCATCTCCATGTTGACGGCTTTGGCTCTTACGTCCAACGCTCCTCTAAAGATGAAAGGGAAACCTAAAACGTTGTTGATTTGGTTAGGGTAATCGCTTCTTCCCGTTCCGATGATTAAATCGTCTCTCACCGCGTGAGCCAATTCCGGCTTGATTTCTGGATTTGGATTCGCCATGACGAAAAGCATGGCGTTTGGCGCCAACGTTTTTACCATCTCTTGCGTGATGCAATCCGCGCTTGAGTTACCGATGACGACGTCCGCTCCAACCATCGCGTCCGCCAAAGTGACGATGTCCATGTCCACGGCCCATGGTTCTTTGTATTTGTTAAGGTCGTTTCTCTTAGTCGTGATGGCGCCTACCGAATCGCATACGATAATGGTTTTCGCGCCCAAGGCTTTGTACATTCCAGAAGCGGCGAGACCCGCCGCGCCCGCGCCGATGACGACTATTTTAAGATCTTGCATCTTTTTGCCTGTGATTTCACAGCCGTTTAAGATTCCAGCGCCGGAGATGATCGCCGTGCCGTGTTGATCGTCATGAAAGATTGGAATGTCGCAAATCTCTTGCGCGAGTCTTTCTATGTCAAAACACTCGGGAGCTTTGATGTCCTCTAAGTTGATTCCGCCAAACGTAGGAGAGACGGCTCTTACGAACTCCACCATTTTGTCAACGTCGGTGATGTCCACTTCAAGGTCGAAAGAGTTTATGTGCGCGAATTTTTTAAACAAAACGCCCTTGCCTTCCATGACCGGCTTGCCCGCCAAAGCACCCAAGTTTCCAAGTCCCAAAACGGCCGTTCCGTTACTGATTACGGCGACTAAATTCCCTTTGGAAGTGTAATCGTAAGCGAGTTCCGGATTTTTTTGTATCTCCAAACATGGTTCGGCGACGCCAGGAGAGTATGCGATTGAAAGTTCCCTCGCGTCATTCACCGGCTTGGTGACGTTTATCTCAATTTTACCAGGGGTTGGTTTTGAGTGATAGTCTAAACACTCTTGTTTTGTGATTGGCTTCATATGATTAATTTACCTTTTTTGTTTAAGTTTAGAATTATATCGCAAAATCTCCAGACTAAAGAAACATGCGAAATCCACTAAATTAAGAGCTATGTTTTGCAGCTTTTTTATCCATTTTCTCACTCACGATCGTAACTCTGTTTCTACCATTCTCTTTTGATTCGTACAGCGCCATATCCACTAGTTTAAGGACGTCTTTAACGCTATGAACTTCAAAGACGGAAGAGTGGTATAAACCACAACTCA
>CALDOC010000498.1 GCA_937914675.1 uncultured Sulfurimonas sp. | reverse complement strand
CTATGGTGTCACTTAAGTGTTGAGAATATTTAGATATGTTTTGACTTCCCTGTATGATAATTTCATCATTCACGCTTCCCAATCGCGTTTTTAATAAAAGATTCGCGCTCTCGGCGCTAATGGAGTTTAGCGGTTGTCTCCATTGATGCGCTATCATGCTTATCGTTTCACCCATTTGCGCTAGTCTGGATTGATGAATCAACTGCGTGTCTTTGGCTCGATTTTTTTGCAACCCGTCTTGAACCCTAGTTTCTAAAGTGCGATTTAATTCATTTAACTCATCGGATTTCGTTTTGAGCTCCATCGTTGAAATTTGTAAATTTAGATTTGACTCCTGAAGCTCTTTAAACACTACCTTTTTTTGCTTTTCGCGTTTTTTATCAATGGAAGAAAACCATACCATAAAGATGAATATAAATATAAAAAATCCTAAAATCCATGTAAAAAGATTCTTGAGACTATTGAGAGCCTCCACAATTATTTTCTGCTCTTCTATGGAAAACTTTATAACTATGACCGCCTCTATTTTCTCATTCACAATTATCGGACTAAGATAAGTAGCCCAAGAGTTTGCATCGTCTATATTTTTAAAATAGCGCGGTTTTTTTGTTTGATACACTTTTTCGTAATCTTCTTTGTCCTTTGGCTCGAAATAATCGTTAAACATTTTTTGAAGATATGGTTGCGTTTGAGAATCGCCCAAGTAGATAAATTTATCCGATTCCGATTTTGAAATTAGGTAAATGTATTTATATTTTGTAGTTACGAATAGTTTTAAATCCGACGCGACGTAGTCTCTGGCTATTTCATTTTCCCTTAAAGATTTTACAAAATCTTTTTCCAATATGTGTTTTATGTCTCTGCTTAAATTTTCACTCAAACTACGAACGTATTCTATATTGGTCTGATGATTTATATTTACTATTTCCGCTTGCGTCTTTATATACAAAAGATTCATGCCTATCGCAATTACAAGCAGCGCTACCGCGAAAAAGTTAAAGACGTACGTCGGTTTGATTTTTGCAAATAATTTGTTAGTCATTTAAAACTCCATTGAGGCTCTAAGGTAGTAGTAAGCGCCACTATACCCAAAAGGCGAATATCTTGAATAGGGTTTAATCCCATTTGAACCATAAAAATCACCACTCAAACCATCCCACTTATTGGGGGTGGCGTCAAAAATATTTGTGCCGCCAATGGCTATCGTAGCGTCTTTTGTTAGCTTGTATGAGATATCCAAATCAACCGTATATTCGGCGTCAAATTTATATGTTTGTTCTCC
>CALDOC010000497.1 GCA_937914675.1 uncultured Sulfurimonas sp. | reverse complement strand
GTAAAACTCATCTGTCCATCTCTCCCGCTATGACATTGAGGCTTCCAAGCGTCATAATGGCGTCGGCGACTTGGTAGTTCTCTATGATTTTTGGATAGGCGGCCATGTGGTAAAAACTCGGCGGTCGCACTTTTACTTTGTAAGGCGTTCCGCTTCCATCGCTAACGATGAAAAATCCAAGCTCTCCATTGGCGGCTTCGTAAGCGCCGTAGTATTCGCCCTCTGGGACTTTTACCCCATCCACTACAAGTTTGAACTGGTTCATCATCCCCTCGATTCCACCGTAAACGCACCCTTTTTCAGGCATGGTGATTCTTCTGTCGACCACGTTGATCGCCCCGTCTGGTATGCGTTTGACGGCTTGTTTGATGATTTTCATGCTCTCGTTCATCTCGTCAAATCTGACCATCATGCGGTCGTAAGTGTCGCCGACGGACCCTACGACCATGTTGAAATCAAAGGTGTCGTAATAGTAGTAAGGTTTGGCGAAGCGCAAATCGTAAGCGACTCCGCTGGCTCGCAAGTTTGGACCCGTGAAACCGTAATCAATGGCTTGCGCGGCGCTCACCGGCGAGACGTCTTGGACGCGTTCGTTGTAGATGCGGTTGTGCGTAATCATCTTGAGCGATTCGGTGATTCCAAAATCTATCTTCGTCAGCACGTCGGCCAAATCTTCTCGCCAACCCTCATAGAGGTCATGCGTCATGCCCCCGACGCGCATATAGGAGTTTGTGAGTCTAGCGCCCGTGAGTTTTGACAAAAAGTCGTAGGCGTTGTTTCGAGGGTTGAAGAGATACCAGTAGTTTGTTTGTCCTCCCATGTCAAGCAGCCCAGCCGCCAAACAGACGAGGTGGTCGATGACGCGAGAGAGTTCGCCCACGATTACGCGGATAAAAATCCCTCTGTCGGGCAGGGTGACGCCTAGCATCTCTTCGACGGTTTTGGCGAACGCTATGTTGTTCATGATTGCGGAACAGTAGTTGAGTCTATCCGTATAAGGTATGATTTGGTTATAGTTGTGATTTTCGCAACTCTTCTCAAAACCGCGATGCAAGTAGCCAATCTCGCAAGCTCCAGCGACGATTTTTTCGCCGTCGAGCGCGGCCAAAGTTCGTATGGTTCCATGAGACGCGGGGTGAGAAGGACCGAGATTGACTACCATGAGGTTGTCTTGTCGCAAGTCAAGATTTCTCTCTTTGAGAAGCGGTCTCATTTCGTCCATCAAGTCTTGTGAAGTCGTACAGTATTGACCTTTCGTAATCTCATAATCTTTTCTTAGGGGATGTCCGACGAACTCATTGTGATTTAGAATGCGTTTGAGCGTTTTATGACCTATGAAGTTGACGCCGTATTGATCGTAAACTTCTCTCTCAGCCCAATCAGCGGAGCTAAAAAGAGACGAAACGGTGGCAACGCCTATCTCCGGTTCTTCAACCGCTACTTTAAAAATCATCGTATTTTCAAAGGAAGAGTGACGCAAAACGTAGACGAGTTCAAATCTCGTCGAAGATGGATGAGCCTTGTTTAGGTTGTCAATGGCGGTAATGTCGAGCAAAAGATTAAATCCGAGATTTTCTTTCGCGTCTTTTATGGTCTTAAAAAGTTGAGACTCTTTTATCGTTGTCATTTCAGACGTCATCGAGTTTTCCTTTAAAGTCTAGGTTTCTCACTTCAAACTTCGCTTCGCGTTTGAGTTGCCTTTGTATGTCCATGACCGCGTCCAAAATCGCTTCGGGACGAGGAGGGCAACCGGCCACGTACACGTCGACGGGCACTATTTCGTCTATGCCTTGCAGCGTCGTGTAGTTGTCGTAAAAGCCGCCAGTCGAGGCGCAAGCGCCAACCGCGATGACCCATTTTGGCTCTGGCATCTGATCGTAAATCTGTTTGAGTATGGGCGCTTGTTTGTAGCTGACCGTCCCAGCCACGATAAGCAAATCCGCGTGGCGAGGAGAAAATCGCAACACTTCCGCCCCAAAACGCGAGATGTCGTATCTGCTCGCCGCCGTCGCCATAAACTCGATGGCGCAACAAGCCGTGCCAAAAACGAAAGGCCACAAAGAAGCCTCTCTGCCCCAGTTTACAATCGCGTCTAGCGTCGTCGTGACCACCGCTTCATCGAGAAGGTGAGTGTTGCTTACGTCCATTTGAGTACTCCTGATTTATATACGTAGATGAGTCCGCCGACGAGAAGCCCTAAAAAAACAAACATTTCAAAAAGAGCGAAGAGACCAAACTCGCGAAGATTTAAAGCCCATGGAAACATAAAAAGAACTTCCACGTCGAACACGAGAAAGATGATGCCAACGAGGAAAAATTTTACGTTAAAAGAGCCAAAAGAGTCTCTGTAGGTTTGAGAAGCGCGAATCCCACCCTCAACAGGCTCGTTTTTGCGTTCGTTGTCGCTAGAGATACCGAGATGCTTTGTGAAATGAAAAAGAAGAGGAAGAAGGATGACCAAAGCCACAATCATGGCGGAGGCTAAAAAAAGAGAATCATTCATTTGTTTCGCTTTATAAATTAATTTGATACTATGATAGCGTAAAGAGATTACTTTTTTATTTAAATATCTTATAGAAGATATTAAGAATTGATTGTTTGTGAAAAAATATAAAAGTACGCAACAAATACAACGGATATAACTAGGAAAGTCTTTTAATAAAATTTTTAAAATTTTTGAACGTAGCTAAAAAGGTAGTTTCTTCCTTCTCTTTTTATGCCGCTGGGCGTATTATAGTAGTAACTAGGTTGCCGAACGTCTTCGTTAAAGATATTTTTGACGTTAAATCTCGCTTCGCTAGATGGTGAAAATCTATAGGTGAGCGTTTCATCAAAGATATGCTGTCTCTTCATTGTCGTGTCTTCATCTATCCAATCGAGCTTCGTTTGCGTTGTTTGCGAGTAAAAACGCCAAGTCGTTCCAAGCGATAATTTATCTATCGGAGTGTAAACGTACATCGCTTTTAGCATTACTTTGGAAATGTCAGGCATAGATTGAGTTACGGACGTCGCGTCCCTTTCTGGTGGAATCGTATACTCTGTGTCAACGTATGTGGCGTTAAAATAAAGAGAATGTTCACTCAGTGAGTGAAAAAAGTACTCAAATTCAGCGCCTTTGCTAATTCTAGCGTCGAAATTTTGATAGCCGGGAATCGTATAGGAGTCCTCTTCCAAGTCGATTATATTTTTGACGTTCGCGTAAAAAAGATTGAGGGAAAATTTATTTTGAAAATTTGGCGAGTAGATTGCGACGGCTTCATAAGTGTCCGTCTCCTCTGGTTGAAGATTTTCATCTCCCGCTCGATAGTTTATGTGTCCATTCGCGTAAGCTTCCGTAAGCGTAGGCGCGCGAAAAGCCGAACC
>CALDOC010000496.1 GCA_937914675.1 uncultured Sulfurimonas sp. | reverse complement strand
CGTAATGTTTGGTAATATTGAAGGAGATAGTCTAAATGAGGCCGATACGTCTACGCCATTGGCGCTCGCTGTCGATAATGCGCTAACGACCATATCGACGGCAAAAACGGCATTCCAAGCTGATGACGTTTTTGATAGTGATGGTATAAAATCAACGGGTTTAGTTAAAGAGATAGATACTAACTTTGATGGAACTCCAGATATGCTTTTAGTGGCTGCGGATAAGCCTTTCTATGTTAAAGATAACACTTTTACTCGTGTTTATGCCGTTGACGCGACTAAAAATGGTACAGGTTCTGTGGCTAGGACAACTCCTAACCTTCCATTTAACATTAGTCCGGCGGATCAAGTTACAGTCTTAACTCCAGCAGACGCTGACGGAGCTGCAGAAATAGCGGCTTTAATCAATGGAGTTGCGGATCATAATAGTACCGCTAAGACTGGAGTGTATGCAGCCGTAGATGGAACTAAGCTCGTCGTAGTAACAAAAGGGTCAAAAGTATTTGAGATAGAAGATGCAGCCAGCGCTACCGTTGATTACTTTTCAAAATCAGCCTCAGATAAAGATATAGCGAAAGGCGCTGTAAAGCGTATAGTAAACATTGCCAATTTGGTAAGAAAAAATTTGGTAACCAATAAGGTTGAAATAAAATTTACTGCTGACGCAGCAAACAGTGAATTAGACAGTAATGTAAGCATTAGCACATGGGTTAGAGGTGTATCGATTGTTCCTGCAGCATTTGAAATTATAGCGGAGACTCGTACAGATACTACTATTCTAGCTATGTTAAAGGGTTTGGTTGATAATTTGAATACAGCGTTAAAGACGGCTAAATCGGCAGCTTTTGCTTCGCATAATTACATAGGCGGTTGGAATGATATTTCAAGGGCTATTATAACTATTGATGGAATAGACATTAACGGAACTACATTCAATGAAACGAATACAACTTTAGCTACTGCGCCAATAGCCGATGCAAATTCGGCAACGGCTGGTACAATAAACGTAGACGCCGCTTTAATTGTATCTGACTTAAAGGCAAACGCTGTTTATACTCCAGATTATGTAAACTCTGGACCACTTTACACTCTGAAATCAGCTGGATATGAGGCTAAAGCCATTATACGCGCTAGCACTAAGTTGGCAACTATACCCACTACCCACTGGGATCACATAGATTTAACTCGCGCTCCTAAAGATTGGTTGAAAAATAATGAATACAACCTGTTCAACGTAGATAATAGCGCTGGTTATTGGGTATACGTAGAGGATTACACTCCTGCCAATGATATATCAGATGGAACAACAGTATGGTCACCATCTTTTGCACACCACTTTAATACAAAAACCGGTGCAACGGAGAACCTACTTAATTCTGCTTCATTTAGCGTTGAAATCACAGATGGAAGTGCTACTGGTGGAACTTTAGACGCGGAGACTTCAAATGCGAAGTTGATAATTGGAGCTAATGAAGTACAACTTACTAAAACAGGTACTACATTTACTGCAGTTCTTACTGAACCTGAGACAGATGGTTTAACCCCAAACAGTGGAAGTGACTTATCTATACGTCTTATGGCTGCAGATGGTCTTGGTGAGTCTTATAGTAAATCAGCTTTAATTAGTTTTGACTATGACAAGCCGGTAGCTCCACTTGTAACGGCTAGCAATGGTATGGAGTTTGCGTTTAGTAGTACAAGTGCCGATGTGGCAAGCTACTATATTTGGAAAGATTACATTCCAGATAATGGTAATTCACTTACTCCGGTTGAGACAAAACTCTCTACAGCGGATGCTGGAGCGTATAATATTTGTCCAAAATCAGCATTTAAAAATAGTACTGACTACAAAATCATAGCGTTTGACGGTACGGGCGTATTTGGGAAAGCAAATGCTTCTAACATTACGGGATTTAGATATGAAAACACTTTAAAAGGCGCAACGGTACTAACTCACAATAAAGGTGACGCAACAAGTTCCGTTGTTTCTTACGATAGCGTTACTTGTTTAGCAAACGATACAGCTACAAAATCAGGTGTAGAAGTTAAAGCGGTACAGGTTGGAAAAATTGTTGTTTCTTATCAAGCAATCAGTGGCACTACTAACAATAAAGATGATTTACCACTAACAGCTTTTTATGAGATAGCAGATGCAACTGATGACGTTCTACAGATAGATATACTTCCGGATTACGCGGGTAAAGATTTCTATCTTGAATATAATGGAGTTTTATATACATCTGTGTTTCCTGTAGATCAAGTAGCGGCGGATGCTTCATTCTCCGATGCGCTTAACTTGACTGCGGTAAATTCAGCAAATCAGTCATTAGACTAGAAGGTAGTTCGATATGAAGCAACTAATAATATTTACGCTTTTAGTATCAGCGCTCTTTGCAAACTCTTTGCGAGGCGTTGACGCTTCATTCTCTTTAGACGTTCAGAGTAAACTCTTAAAAGAGTTGAGCTCTGCTCACATTTCACAACTTCACACAAAAAAGACTTACACGCTAAAAAAAGGTTGGAACAAACTCACAACGCCTAAAGATGGAGTTGACGTTATAAAAACCTTTAAAAATATTTCAACAGTGAAATTTTTAGTGACTTACGACAGCGTAAGTAAGTATTGGGCAGGTTTTACGCTTGATCAATCTGCGCTTAAAGATATCAAAGAGATGTTACTGTTGAAATATTTGGAGCCTCACGTCACTTTTTACGCGCTTAGTTCAAAAGACGTCATGTTAAAGATAGAGAGCTCGCATGTAAACGCGACTTGCCAAAAAATCATAGATGACAAAAGATATGACGTTTTGTATGACAGTGGATTGACAAAAGAAGAACAGGTTAGCCCTGATAAGAGTATGAGTTTTAACTCAAGATATCGCTCTCATGAGTATAGAGGCGTTTACAATGACACGCGAGTCGCGCTAATGTACCCAAAAATGGGTAAAAAATCTAAAGAAACACTCAAGTATGGACCAGCGGAACCCATGGTTATGCTAAAGTATAATCAATTTTACGCTGACAAAGAGTTTTT
>CALDOC010000495.1 GCA_937914675.1 uncultured Sulfurimonas sp. | reverse complement strand
GAGTTGTTTTCTTTGATAGATGATCTCAAAGATAGTATCAACGAAAACAATTTTGTAGCCCTTAGCGCCTTTCAAATCGGCAGTTACTATAACGTCGTCGTTTTTAAAGATGAAGAGGGCTCTTTTGTGGAGATGATAAACCCCAGACTTATCTCTCATAGCGGAAAATCGCCAGGCGTCGAGAGCACGTCCTACTTTCCAGGATTTAGCGCTGAAATCGTGAGATTTGAAAATATTAGCATCGTCTATCAAGATAGAGACTCAAACGACGCTTCAATGAAATTTAGTGGTGAATTGGCTAGAACGTTGCAGAGAAAACTCGACTATACTTTTGGCGCGACATTTTTACAAAAGATGTCAAAAGAGGAGAGAGAAAAGTTTGAATCCAAGCTGGAATTTGGCTCGGACGTGGGCGTTGGCGATTATTGTCCTACAACTTTTAAAAGAGATTATATTTTAAAGTTTATAAACGTCTCGATGATTCTTTTGTTTCTTTCCATCATCGTTTCACTGTTTATAGACGCAGAGGAAACGCTCTCCTCCATTTGGAATTATCAACTATACTCGTCTTTGGTCATACTCGCGTTAAACGTCGTGTATTTCTTTTACGCCCAATATGAAGGCAAACTGTATACTTCATGTTCTAGTTGCCAACTTGGAAACATAGTCGGAACTACGGTAATTTCTTTGGTGAAATTAACAGCAATAATGCTGGTGGCTTATTTCATATGAACAACAACACCAGCGCTTTAATATCCATTAAAGTGACTTTTATAGAGTCAAAAGATATGATTTTGCGAAGATGGGTCTCTTGCGACTCCGTTAAAGTTATACTTGAACTACACAACATAGATGAAATATATTTTTTAGATAAATACGCCAATGGAGTGTTTGACTATTTTATGGACGTAATATCCAATGAAAGGGAGACCGGTTCTTGTCCGATTATGGAAAATTTGCTCGCTTATTTAAAACATAGAGAAATAAGCGCAGATGAATTATTTGAAATCTGTAGTCGATTTCGTCGTTCAATGCTTGATTTTTCATATGACACCGGACTGAGCGCTAGAGAATCTTTTAACGAGCTTTCCCATGTTTTTGATCAAAATTTTAGAGGAATTTTAAAATTTTACACCGACAATACTTTTCAAAAACTTATAGACGCGAGACAAGAGGCTCTAGTGGCGGTAGAAGCGAAGGATCACTTCTTGTATAACACTTCACATGAAATACGAACGCCGCTAAACGCCATGCTTGGCTTTGTCAACATACTTATGGAAGAAGATATTTCAAGCAAACATAAAAGTTATCTCGATATTATCCATAACAGTGGAAAAAATCTTTTGAGCATAATAGACGACATTTTGGATTTTTCAAAACTTCGGAGTGGCGAGTTTGTGATCATTCCAAGCACGTTCTACATTCATGACGAAATAAGCAAAATATTGGAGTTGTTCGTCGCGAGCGCAAGTGAAAAAAACATCACGATCTTAGCTTATTTGGATCCAAAAATTTCTAAAGAGCTATATGCGGATTCATTAAGAATAAAACAAATTCTATCTAATTTTTTAAGTAACGCCATTAAATTTACAGAACTAAACGGCATTATTTCCGTAAACATGAGTTGTGAAGATAAAAAATTAAGAATTAGCGTTGAAGATAACGGCATAGGAATTAGCCCCGAAGATTTAAAAAACATTTTTACGGCTTTTACGCAAACTAGATATAGCGAACATAAGGATTATGAGGGAACGGGACTTGGATTGTCCATCTGCTCTCAATTAGCGGATCATATGAATGGTTATGTCGACGTAGTCTCAACGCTGGGAGTTGGCAGTATGTTTTGGATGGAAATACCAGTGGAAATCTATATCCATGAAAGTAAATATTTTGAAAACATAGAAGGATTAAAAGATCTAAAGTTTGCATTGTACGCTAAAAATAAAAGAGTTAAATTCACTCATGAAGCGTTTCTTAAATATGCGGATTCTTTTGGTTTTAATATTGAAATGGTTGATAATATAAATTCTGACGCGGATATAACTCTTTTCGTTAATGAAGAGAGTGATTCTGAATTTAAAAACGCCGTTATTAATTCCGACAAAAAGTACATAGCGCTAATGAGCATGTCGAGTGACGATTATGAAGAGCAAAAGCACATAGCGAGCATGTGCTTTCCTCTGTATTACTCAAAAATCAACAGAGTGTTGTTAGAATTATTGTTTCCAAAAAATTTATCTAGCGTATACTCTCATATATCAAAAAAATTTGCAGGTCATGTTTTGGTGGCGGAGGATGATAGAGCAAATCAAGAATTGATAAAAATTTTGTTTTCAAAATATGGGCTTAGCTTCGATTTGGCGAATAATGGAGAAGAGGCGTACAATTTGTTTAAAAAGAATAGTTACGACTTGGTATTTATGGATGAACAGATGCCTGTCATGGATGGTTATAAATCCGTTGAAATGATTTTGAAGCATGAACAGAAGAAAGGTTTAAAGCACACACCCATATCCGCCTTGACCGCGAACGTGGCAAAGGGTGAAAGAGCGATAGTCTTCAGTAAAGGTTTTGACGCGTTTTTGGGAAAGCCCATCGTCATAAAAGATCTTGAACATTTGTTTGGAATTTATTTAAAACGAGAAACAGTCATCGCAGAAAACAAAAAAGTGGATGATACTCCTCGCACAATAGTTGGCTTAGACGCGCAACGGTTGCATAAAGAGTTGATGCTTACTCATGAAGAGTTAATTATGCTTCTTCGTTTGTTTATTACCAAGTCGCGAAAGCTTATTCCTAAGTTGAAACATTCAATAGCGACTAGGGATTATAGAAGCATCGCATTATCTTCTCATTCCATAAAAGGCTCAAGCGCGAACTTTAGAATGGAGTCTTTGCAAAATATTTCAACTCAAATGGAAAAGATGGCTTCGGAGGAAAAGAGCGATTTTGATTATGAATCCGCGTTTGTAAAGATTCAGAAAATTTTAGAAGAGATTAGAATAGACTAAATCTATCACTCTTCTATGTAGTAACCAATTCCAGAAGCGTTTTTTATAATGTCATTTTCTAGTTTACTTCTTAGTCGCCAAACTAACGTTCTCACGCTGTTTTGAGTAGCGCCTTTTTCTTCCCAAATATAGTCTATGACTTGCTCAAAGCTAACCACAAGGCCAAGTTGAGCGACGAGAAGTCTTAAAAAAGAGTTCTCTTTTTTAGTAAGCCCTAATTTTTTTCCATTGTAAAAAGACTCGCATATACTAATGTCAATATGGTACTTGAAACCAAATTTTACGATGGGTTTATTTGATGAGGCTTTGGAAAACAGAAGTTTTTCTAAATTTAACTTATCAATTTTAAGTGATTTAAGGTCTTCTTTCCTCTCCTCTTCAAGTTTATATTTAAAAAGAGCCATCTGTATAGTCGCATGAAGCGAAGGTGGGTCAAAAGGTTTGAGAATATAGCCATAAGGCTCTGTTAATTTTGCCTGAGATATTATGTCCTCATCACTATATGACGTAAGAAATATAAATGGAAGGGAGTGCTCGTTTCTTATAAAAGCGGCAAGTTCGATTCCATCATTCTTCTCTTGTAGCGAAATGTCTATTATTACAATGTCTGGACGATAAATAGAGACATGATTTTTAGCTTGAGTAATGTTGTCGCAAAGATATATAATGTCATAGCCATTTTTTTTTAGTGAGAGTTCAAGATTTAGCGACGTAATTTCGTCATCTTCAACTATGAGAACGCGGCACTCTTCCATCGTAAAATCCTAATGTTGCAAAATCTTTTTTGTGGTAATATTATAGTACAATTTCTTTATAATCGTGGAGTGAACATGTCCTATTTTATCTATATATTGCAATGTAACGACGATACGTTGTATACTGGAATATCCACTGACGTTCAACGCAGATTGGATGAACACAACAACTCGAACAAAGGCGCAAAATACACGAAGGTTCGAAGACCAGTCAAGCTTGTATACTCAGAGTCGTCCAAAGATAGAAGCAGCGCTGCAAAACGCGAGATAGAGATAAAGAAGCTAAAGAGAAGCAAAAAACTGGAGTTGATCAATGCTTAAAATATTTGTAGACGGCGACGCGTTTCCCAATCTTCTAAAACCAATACTGCTTCGCTCAATAGAGCGCTTAAAAATCAAAACTTACGTAATTGCGAACAAAAAAGTAAGCATTGGAAAGTCGACTCACGTCACCTATCTTATAGTGGACGCTGGAGCGGACGAGGCCGATCACAAGATAGTAGAGATGGCGCAAGAGGGTGATTTGGTCATAACGGCGGACATCCCGCTCGCGGATAGAGTGATAAGCAAAAACTCGCATGCCATAGATCATAGGGGAGAACTTTATAGCGTCGACAACATCAAGCAGTACCTCGCCATGAGAAATCTCATGGACAAGATAAGAGAGAGTGGTGAGATGACAAGAGGGCCTAAGCCTTTTTGCGCAAAAGACGCTCATCAGTTTGCAAGCCAGTTAAACAATTTTCTGGCAAAACATTGTGAAACTGGACAGTAGCGATGGTTCTAAGTCGTCATCGGTAAAAGAAGAGCTTTTAAAAACGTTGAAACTACGCTTTTGGCGTTGAATGGCTACAAAGACGGCAGTTATGGCGGTTCTATGAAAGGAGTCATGAAGGCTCAAATCTCAAAATTTAATGATGATGAGATTAGAGCTTTAGCGCAATATATATCTAAACTCTAAGCTCATGACGACTTTAAGATTTAGGCAAACCAAATTTTTGGGTGATCAACTCTCCCTCCGAGTTAAAAAAGAGGTAGTAAAGAGTGTCTTTTTTAACGCTTAAACCAGCCAAATGCCTAAGCGCCAGATTTGCTTGAAGCGAAGCGATATGCATGACGATTGGCGCGGCGATTCCCGCTGGCGTCTTTTTGATGATTTTAAAAGCGTCAGTGAATGATGACTCGTCTATAAAACATACCTGACCATGAAAAGCCTCAACGCTTCCATATACCCAAGGAGTGGCGACGCTTTTTGCGTAGGCGTTGATGTCTCCACGAGTTGCAAGATTGTCCGTCGCGTCTATGATTAGGTCGACTTCAACGTTCTTCTGAGTCCACTCTTGGAAGTTACACTCATAAGCTATAGCCTTTGTAAATGGGCATCTTTGCATAATAAGTTCCGCGTTTACAAGAGCTTTGTTTTTGCCTTCGTCACCCATCTTAAAAGCGATCTGACGATGGATGTTGTGAAGACTCACTTCATCAAAATCAATTATGTGAATTTCGCCAATCCCACTAGCTCCGAGAGCGAACGCCAAAGAGGAACCAAGCCCGCCGGCGCCAACTATGGCGATTCTTTTGTTTTGAAGAAGAGTTTGCGTCTCCTCACCCCATAACTGCACTTGACGATGAAAATATTTTAACATTTTTATTCCTTGTATCTTTTGTTGATAGCCTCTTTAAAACCCCAAGCGCGACGGGCGTGAATTACTTCCGCATGGCTCATGTCCACTATCATGAGTTCTTCCGTATTTCCCAAATGCTCAAGTATTTCACCGTCTGGCGAGGCTAAGACGGAGTCGCCGTAAAATTTCCAGTTGAAATCTTTGTCTTGATATTCGCCAATTCTGTTGGCTCTTAAAACGTAGCAGTTGTGCGTAAACGCCCGCGTGCTTATGAGCGCTTTCCATCTGTCGAATGATTCGAAGGTCGAAACGCTTGGCACCAAAACGCAGTCTATGTTTTTTTTAGACAAGGTCGCGAAGAGTTCGTCAAAATGGAGCTCAAAACCGTTCATGATGGCAAACTTGAAACCGTTGATCTTAAAAATCATGGGCGTTTGCAGAGCGCTCATCTCATTCGCGAAAAACTTTTCTTCGTTCCAATGAGCGTAGTTTATGAGAATTTGTTGGTTGTAGTAAGAAGTGGAAGAGGGCGCGAATTTCGCGGTTGTTTTGTAAACTTCTTTTTTGTCGACTATTATGAGGGGCGCGACTATCGTCATGTCGTATGTCGACGACAACTCTTTTAAAATTTTTATCTGATGATTGGCTTGTTCCTCAATCATGCTGATGGACATGGTTTTGAGTTCGTTGAAAAAAGGGTTGAGAACGTACTCTCCGATAAGTAGAATTTTTACGTTCTTTTTGTGAGCCACTCGTATGTAGTTGTATAGTTTTGTCGAACTCATGCCTTGTGAGTTGAGTTGAAGAACAGCGGCTCTCATCTATGAGTTCTTAATCTCTTGTATTTTAATGGTGGCCTCTTCTAGCATTTTTTGCGCCGCGCTTAGCTCTTTCATTCCTTTTTCATAAGCTTTTACGCTGTCTGCAAGGGTGATTTCTGGCTTCATTAGCGTTTCTAAAATTACTTTAGCGCTCTCTAGTTTCTCTTCAAAGTTGTCTTTAGCCATTTAATGCTTCCTTTATGTAATATTCAAATTTATCAAGTTCTACGAGAAACGCGTCATGCCCATAATCGCTGTCAACGTCCATGTACGTATGATTTTTGTTTCCAATTTCAACAAGAACGTCGGAAATCTCTTTCATCTCAAAGTTTTTAAACAACACGTCGTTTTTAAAACTTATAAGATGCAACTCCGCGGTTATTTTTTTAAGCGCTTCATGGAGCGAATCAAATCCACGACTCAAGTCATAAATGTTGATGGCTTTCGTTATGTAAAGATATGTCAAAGGGTCAAACCATTTCGAAAAATTGTATCCATTATACTCTAAGTAAGATTCAACTTGAAATTTTCCAAAAAGTTCGTAAAGTCCATCTGTAAGCTTGTACTCTCGACCAAACTTCTCTCTCATAGACTCATGGGACAAAAAGCTTATATGCCCAGCCATGCGACCAATCGCCATACCCGTCAATCCCTGCTCTTTGAGAATTTCAGGGTCATAATAACCTTGTTTAAAATCTGGGTCTTTGAGTATCGCCTCTTGCGCCACTTTGTTAAAAGCGATGGCCCAAGCTTGCGTGGCGTGCGTGGCCGCTAATGATATGATTTTGTTCGCAAAGTTTGGATAGTGAACGGCGAATTGAAGCGCTTGCATGCCGCCCATGGAACCGCCAATGATAGCTTCCACTCTATGTATGTCAAGTCTGTCAAACAAAATGCGTTGCGCTTTTACCATGTCTTTTATGCTGACGACGGGAAATTTGTAACGATAGGGCTGATCATGAGCGTGGTGAGAGCTCATGGGACCTGTTGAACCAAAACAGCTACCTATGACGTTTGTGCAAATTACAAAATATTTGTTAGTGTCTATCGCTTTATTGGGACCGATGATTCCATCCCACCAACCAGCTTTATTTTCACCTTCATAGATTCCAGCCGCATGATGTGAACCAGTCAAAGCGTGAGTGACTACAATCACGTTGCTTTTGTCATCATTTAAGTACCCATAAGTTTCATAAGTAATGTCGTAAGGTTCTAAAATACGACCACTTTCCAAATAGAGTGGGTTAGTGAAATGTTCTGTATGCGTTTGTAGGTTTAAAGGCAAGTTTTAGCGCTCCGTAAAAATATGGTAACATTTTACCAAAAACGACTTAATACTAATTTTTATCCAAATAAACTTAGAAAAAAAAGTTAGTGACGCTAAAAGCGAAACTACAAAAATAATGGCTATTTTAGCTATAATATTTGAAAATATAGAGAAAAGGAACAAGTTTATGTTACTAAGAGATTCAAAATTTGTCATACGATAAATGATAGGGATAGATTTAATTAAAACGTCTCGCATGCATCGTTTGATGGAGCGATTTGGAGATAAGGGTCTTCAAAAATTTCTCGTTGGCGAAGAGATGGATCTTGTTAAAAATCATAAAACCGCAGCGGGTTTTTGGGCGGTAAAAGAGGCATGTTCTAAGGCTCTAGGCGTTGGAATCGGAACTGAGTGCGGCTTTTACGACATAAAAATTTCAAAAACTAAAAAAGGGGCTCCGATCATCGAATTGTCTTCAAAAATTATTGAGAAATTCAACGTAAAGAGCGTAAGCGCGTCAATTACTCATGATGGAGAGTACGCCATAGCGGTTGTAGCGATAGAAACTTTTTAATCAACCACCACCAACAAAATCAAGTAATTCAACTTTGTCTTGATTATTCAAAATATGATTTTCCCAGTTGTCTTGCTTGACAATTTCCATATTTACCGCCGCAGCCATAACTTTTCCAACCAAAGACAATTTTTCTAATAAAACGAATAATGTTATATTATCATCAAATTCTTTTATTTCACCATTTACAATAACAATCATTTTTTCTCTTTTTGGATATTAATTTTAGAAATTGTATCAATATTTATTGAATAAATAACTAATACTTAGATATACTTGCCTATAAGATCAGAAAATAAAGTGAAAAAATGAAAAACTCTCAAGAGCTGCTTATATATGCGAAAAACTTATCGATACTTTTGGTAGAAGATTATGACGACTTAAGAGAAAATATTGGCGACATATTAAAAAATTTTTTTGGCCATGTTGATTGCGTCAAAAATGGGGTAGAGGCGTTGACTCTATACAAAGAGAAAATTAACGCGGCGCAATCTTTTCATATAGTGTTAACAGACATAAGAATGCCAATAATGGATGGAGTTGAACTTACTAGGCAGATATATAAAATAAATCCACTTCAAAAAATAATAGTTATATCGGCGCATGACGAATCTGGATATTTGCTATCTTTAATTAATTTAGGAATAGAACAGTTTATTAAAAAGCCTATCAATTTTGAAGAACTGTTAAGAGTTTTATTGGTATCTTCTAAGTCAATCGTTCAAGGAAACAAGAGTAAACTTCTAGATCCTCAAGACTTGGTTAAATGTGGAGGCGCTTGCGTTTATGATAGAAAAAACATGTCTTTGCATGATAATGGTAAAAATGTATATTTAACGAAATATGAGATATTATTTATGAATTTTCTTTCTACGGAAGTTGGCAAAATATATTCAAATGAAGAAATCGTTAATTATTACAAATCCATTAATGAAAGCGTGGACGCTTCAAATATTAGAAAATTGGTATCTAAACTAAGAAAAAAATTGCCAGATTATTTCTTAGAAAGCATATATTCAGTCGGATACAGATTCACAAACATTAATTAGAGTATGACCATTTATTGTTTTTATATTCTATGTGCGTATCTACGGGAGTATTAGCGTAATTCACTAATATTTTATTGCTAGAGATTTTTTTAACCACGAGAAGTCTTTCATCTTTTAAAAATTTTCTTAAAGCCTCTTCGTCATGAGTCGTAATCACTTGTTTTATTTTTTCCTCAACTGCAATCACTTCTGGTTTAGCGGTTTGAGCCTTTGAAATCATCGCTTCTTCTTGGTCCAAAAATAGAGAATCAAGCAAGCCATCGACAAATTCATATTTGTTAAATGGAATTAAATCCTCAGGTTGCTCTCCTATTCCAATGTAAAGAATAGGTATTTCTAATGCGTAGGCGATGCTAAACACGCTACCGCCTTTAGGCGTTCCATCCAACTTTGTTATGATTACTCCGTCTATTCCTATCATCTCTTTAAAAGCTTTCGCTTGAACGATAGCCGAGTTTCCTTGCGTCCCATCAATTATGAGGATTGTTCTATGTGGAGCGCCATTATGAGATTTGTTACAGATTAGTTTTATCTTTTTAAGCTCATTTGCAAGGTTTGTTTGAGTGTGTAGACGTCCCGCGGTGTCTATGATAACGTTGTCAAATCCTTTTGACTTGGCGGAGTCTATGGTGTCATACGCCACAGCTGACGAATCATGACCTTGTTTAGACGCGATGATTGGGATTTCAAGTCTTTTTGACCATAATGTGAGTTGTTCAATCGCGGCGGCTCTAAAAGTGTCCCCAGCCCCAAGTATTACCTTTTTCCCTTCGCTCTTATATCTCTGAGCCAACTTTGAAATCGTTGTTGTTTTTCCAGCGCCATTCACGCCTACGATAAGCTCTACAAAAGGAGCCGTATACTCAGGCTCTTTATACTTTGTCCAAGCGAGCGTCGCCAAAAGTTTTGAACGAAGGATCTCACGGTCGATTTTCTCTTGATAAGTTTGTTCTAAAATTATTTCCACTAAAGCGTATTCAACGTCGGCTTCAAGAAGTATCGCTTCTAGTTCATCTTTCGTAAAGTATATTTTCTTTTTTGGAGCAACCGTTTTAATCGCTTCAACTGTTTTGCTGAGTGACTCTTTAAACCAATCTGTCATCTATTTTCCTAACGCTAGCTTTATGTCGCTCTCAACAAATTCTTCTTCAACGAGTCCAAGGTAATGTTTAATGATTTCGCCATCTTTGTACAAAACCATGATTGGGATTGGGTACTGTTCACCAAGGTTTAAGCTTGAAGTGATTGAATTAACCAATCTACGGTTTTGATCAGAATTTACGAGCGCGTATTGAGCTTCGTATTGATTTCTAAACTCTTTGAGTTTATCATTTGGAAGATCGCTTTCTATCGTGACGCCTATGACGAGCAAGTCGTCTTTATATTTTTTTTGCAAAGAGTTTAAGTGTGGCGCGGTCGCTCTACAAGGTGGGCACCAAGTCGCAAATATGTCAAAAATTACGACTTTTCCTTTTGTCCCAGCCACGCTATAGCCGTTCAGCTCTTTCGTTACGGTGTAAAGTTTGCCATCAAGACCGGTGAGGACGTATTCATTTTTACTCATAACGCTATTCGCTTTTGCAATGTTGCTAGCGGTTAAACTTTCGTTGTTTGATTCTTTTTTTTCTTTTGAGCAAGCTTGCAAAAATAGTGAAAATACTAATAAGCTTGATAAAATTGTGTTTTTTAGCATGACGTTTAGGTACCTTTAAATGTGTTTTAATGTAAAATGTGTGAAATTATAGCCACAAAGATTTAATATGACTCTTACAAAGACGGCATTTAGAAAAAAATGTTTAGAAAGACTTAAAAACAGTTCCAATCATAATAAATTATATAAGAATTATTTGTTAAATAAGCAACTTATCTTGGAGTTGAAAAATATAAAAAATTCTAAAATTTTATTTTATTACCCACTGCCAATGGAACCAAATATAAAAAAAACTCTCTTTAAAATGAGACAGGTTTGCGATGTATATATTCCGTTTATGGAAGGTGAAAGTTTTAAAATGGTACCATTTAGATTACCACTTAAGAAAAAAAAATTTGGTATTTTAGAAGCTGGAAATACACATAGAAATATTAATAAAGTTGATATAGCGATAGTGCCCGTTGTTGGCGTTGATGGTAACTTACAAAGAATAGGTTTTGGAAGAGGAATGTATGATCGTTTCTTTGAAAAATTAAAAAAGAGACCTTACACTATTTTTTTACAAGAAGAATTTTGTTACACGAAAGAGTTGTTATGTGATGATTATGACATCACTTGTGATTTACTATTAACGCCAACTTTAAAGCTTACTAAGAGTAAAAGAGTTATAAAAAGGAAATAAATGATGTTAAATGAACTGCTACTAGGTGGCTCTATAGCCACGTTTAGTGGTGTCGTAGGGTTCTTCATTTCGAAAAAAATCACTGCCGCAAATTTTGAAGTATACGTTCAACAAGCAAAAGCCAAAGCGAAAGCTATTGAAAATGAAGCTCAAACTCTATTGGAACGCGCCCACATTAAATCTAAAGAGATAGAACTTCAAGCGAAAAACCAATATGAAAGCGCCAAAGAGAGAGCGAAAGCCGATTTACATCAAAGAGAAGACAACTTAATCAGAGATGAAGAGAGTTTTAAGCGATATAGAGAGATTGAGGAGAAAAAAATTCAATCTGACAATAGCGTTATAAAATCGGCAAAGCTTAATTTTGAGAGAAATGAAAAATCTTTAAATACGCTAAAAGAACGATATGAACAAAAATTAGATGAAGCCATGCACTCTATTGAGCATAGCGCTGGAATGACTACCGAAGAAGCGAAAACTCTTTTACTTCAAAATGTTGAAGAGAAGTCTCGCGCGGAAATATCGCATATAGTGAGACGCTATGAAAATGAAGCAAAAGAAGAGGGCGAGAAAAAAGCAAACTTTATTTTGGCTCAAGCTACAAGCCGTTTTGCTGGAGAATTCGCGTCTGAGAGATTGACAAATCTGGTTCATTTAGAAAATGACGAATTAAAAGGTCGCATAATTGGCAAAGAGGGCCGCAACATAAAAGCCCTAGAAACTCTTTTAGGAGTAGACATAGTCATAGACGATACTCCAAACGCCATTTTAGTGAGTAGTTTTAATCTTTATCGACGATCCATCGCCACTAAAACGTTGCAACTGCTTATAGAAGATGGAAGAATTCAACCCGCTCGAATAGAAGAAATATACAAAAAAGTTTCAGATGAATTTGAAGCTGGAATATTAGCGGAGGGTGAAGAACTTATCGCGGATATGAACATAGGAGTCATGCATCCAGAACTTATGAAACTTATTGGCCGCCTAAGATATAGAGCTAGTTATGGGCAAAACGCTCTAGCTCATACATTGGAGGTCGCTCATTTAGCCGGCATTATGGCCTCTGAAATGGGTGGTGATCCAATACTTGCCAAGAGGGCCGGTCTCTTGCATGACATAGGCAAAGCTCTCACTCATGATCATGATGGCAACCATGTTGATTTAGGAGCGGAAATCTGTAGCCGTTACAATGAAAGTAGCGTCGTTATTAACGCGATATACGCTCATCATGGACAACAAGAGATTAATAGCGTGGAGTGTGGCGCGGTTTGCGCGGCAGACGCGCTTTCGGCCGCTCGTCCCGGCGCTAGACGGGAGGTCTTGGAAAGTTTCTTAAAACGCGTGACGGAGATAGAAGACATAGCTTCTTCTCATACGGGAGTTAGACAAGCTTACGCGATAAACGCGGGTCGTGAAGTAAGAGTCATAGTAAACGCTACGCTAATTAATGACGACGAATCTGTTTTATTGGCGAGAGAAATCGCAAAAGAGATAGAAGAGAGAGTTCAGTACCCCGGTGACATTAAAGTCAATGTTATTAGAGAGAGTAGAGCCGTAGAATTCGCAAGATAAGTTGCTTAGATTTATTATAGTTTAATGCAACTTTGAATATAATTCCGTAATTTATTTTAGAAAGGGAGTTATTCTATGCCAGAATTATTTACATTTTTCGGACTTATTACTCATGATAAGACTTTTATTTTCGTAGTGCACATGCTATTATCCGCGGGTGTTGCTTTAGCGTTAGTTAAATCCGCTATGTCAAACTTGCAATTAGTTCCAAAAGGCACTCAAAACCTTATGGAAGCTTATATCGGCGGTGTTTTGAAGATGGGAACGGACGTTATGGGCGCCGAAGCCGCTCGTCGTTATCTTCCTCTGGTAGCCACTATCGGTCTTTTTGTTGGTATAGCCAACTTAATTGGCGTTATTCCAGGTTTTGAAGCTCCGACGGGATTTTTGGAAATGCCTCTAACTCTAGCTCTTGTTGTTTTTGTTTATTACAACTTTGAAGGTATCCGCCGTCAAGGTCTTTTTAAATACTTTAAACATTTTTTAGGTCCAGTTTGGTGGTTATATTGGTTAATGTTTCCAATTGAAATAGTCTCTCACTTTTCTCGATTAGTCTCTTTAAGCTTTCGTCTTTTCGGAAACGTTAAAGGTGACGATATGTTCTTAATGGTAATTTTAATGCTTGCTCCTTGGGTTTTACCGATGATTCCGTTTGCGCTTTTAACTTTTATGGCGTTTTTACAAGCGTTCATTTTCATGATGCTAACTTACGTTTACCTCGGTGGTGCCGTCGCTATTGAAGAACACTAGGCTTCTTAAACTATGCAAAAAGATATATTCGATAGAATAATAAGCTTTTTGCTAGGCGCGTCATGGGCTGTTATGTTCTTTGGCTCTTTGATTATTTTTAAAACGTTTCTCTTCCTTGGCGTTGGCTTCTCTATTTTTCTCACTATCATTTTTATCATCGTTTCACTATTTTTTGTTTTGGGCTTAGACGCGTTTTCTATAAATAGAAAACGATTGGACGAAGCTAAAAAACAAACAAAACTTTTGGAACAAATAGACGCAAAATGGACATCTTAATAGCTGGAGCTGGAACAGTAGGTTTCAATCTTGCTAGAACTCTTAGCGTCGGACATAACGTTATTGTAATTGACAGAAACGTGGAAGCACTCGAAAGATTGCAAGAAAGTTTGGATATTTTAACCATACGAGGCGATATAGAAGACCCCTCCACATATAAAAAAATCATAGATAAAAACATAGATTTGTTTATAGCCGTTACAGATACGGATGAAGCGAACATAATATCGATCATTATCGCAAATGACACCATTAAAATAAAAAGAAAATTTATTCGATTAAAAAATAAATTCTTTGCGAAAACGTCTATAAAAGAAAAGATAGGGATTGATAAAACAATTTTCCCTCTTAGAATTACTTCGCAGACAATAGGCACTTTGATACAATATCCAAAATCAAACAATGTAAAATCATTTAAATATACGGACTTTAAACTTATCTCCGTTCGTGTTTCAAACAACGTTAAACCCTTGACTCCAAACTATGAAAACGTTGCCATAGTTGGAGTTGAAAGAGGAAAATTTTTTTATATTCCAAAAAAAATGAGACAATTTATCCTAATGACCTTGTCTATTTATTTGGAACCGATGAAGACGTAAGAAAAATTTTATCCATATTGGATACGGACACTCCTACAAAAATTCAGAGATGCGTTGTGTACGGAGCTTCAGCCTTGGGAATTGCAATTGCGACTATTCTTATAGAAAACGACATAGAAGTCAAAATCATAGAAAAAGACATAAAATTGTGTGAACTTGCGGAAGAAAAACTCGGAGGGGTGGCCACTGTAATCAATTCGATATATTCTTCAAAAACTTTATATGAAGAGGAGGGACTCTCTCACGCCGATATGATTATAGTCGCTACGGCGAATGATGAATATAACATTGTGAAATCGATGGAACTCAAAGAGCATGGGGCAAATAAAGTCGTTGCCATAAACAACGAGATTGAGTATTACAACCTGATGCATTCACTCGGC
>CALDOC010000494.1 GCA_937914675.1 uncultured Sulfurimonas sp. | reverse complement strand
AAAAGAGTTAGGAATCATTTAAAATTTTTCACCTATGAACCTTTTCATTTCAACGACGAGAAGAACGCCAAAACTTATCGCCAATATCTGAAACCAAGTCATAATGTCCAAAGCTTCGCTTTTAAACACGGCGTTCATAAAGTCCAAGTGAGTAAAAGCAAGTTGAACGACAATCATTAAAGCCACTCCCGCCAAAAGAGGTTTATTGTTAAAAATATTTATTTTAAAGATGGAGGTTTCTAGTTCCTTGCAAGAAAATAGATAAAAAAGTTCAATAAAAACAAATATGTTTACGGCGACGGTTCTCGCGTACTCCACGCTATGCCCAAGCGCGATCGCGTGATTAAACGCCAAGTAAGACATGACAAGCATATAAAATCCGACAACGAGCATCTGAGTGATTATGACTTTTGTTAAGATTGATTTCTTTGGATCTCTCGGAGCGCGAAGCATTATGTTCTTTTCTTGTGGTTCAAACACAAGAGTAAGTCCTAAAAAAATTGCGGTTGACATGTTTATCCAAAGTATTTGAACGGGTAATATGGGAAGAGTCAAACCCAACGCGATCGCCACTAAGATTACAAGCCCTTCTCCAAGATTCGTAGGCAACGTCCAAGTGATAAATTTGATTAGATTGTCAAATACGTTTCTCCCCTCTTTTACCGCGTGAGCGATTGAGCTAAAGTCGTCATCGCTCAAAATCATGTCCGCCGCTTCTTTTGCCACTTCCGTACCGCCAACGCCCATCGCGACGCCAATGTCCGCTTGTTTTAAAGCTGGAGCGTCATTCACTCCATCGCCCGTCATGGCGACTATCTCGCCTCTTGCTTGCAGAGCGTCCACGATTCGCAGTTTTTGCTCAGGCTCAACCCTTGCAAACACCTTTACAGTGGCCACCTTCTCTATAAGCTCGCCATCGCTCAGTTTGAAAAGCTCCTCGCCCCTTAAAACGGAATCTTCGTATTTGGCGTTTTCATCTACTATCGACATCATTTTGGCTATGGAAAAAGCGGTAAGCGCATGGTCTCCCGTAATCATGATAATTTTTATCCCAGCGCCTTTGCACTCCTTCACCGCATCAACGGCTTCGGTTCTTGGAGGGTCCATCATGGCGACGAGACCTAAGAAAACAAACCCCTTGTCCAACTCCCTATCGCTAATTCTATCCCCATGTCCAATCTTTTTCGCAATCGCTAAGACTCTTAAACCTTTGCTCGCGTACTCTTCGGCTTGGAGCAAAATTTTCTCTTTGTTTATAGCGACGCTTTCCCCATCAACGGTTTCATAATCGCAAACCTTCAAACTCTTCTCTATCGAGCCTTTTAAATATATGACGTTTTGATTGTTTTTCACGTCCTTGTTGAGCGTCGCCATGTACTGTCTGTCCGACTCGAAAGGCAAAAGGTCGACTCTTGGATAATCGCTGTTTAATTTATACTCGTCAAATCCACCCTTCAGCGCGCTTACTATGAGCGCGCCGTCCGTTGGATCGCCATTTATCATATACTTTGAATCTTTGTTGAGTAAATATGACTCGTTGCAAAGATATCCCGCGAGCAACAGCTCCATTAAATCATCGTTTAAAGAGTCTAGTTTTTCACCATTTTGGAAAAAATCGCCTATTGGTTCATACCCATTTCCAGTCAGCTCATATAAGTAGCCGGAGCAAAACATATTTGTAACGCTCATCTTGTTTTGGGTAAGCGTTCCCGTTTTGTCCGAACATATCGTCGTTACGCTTCCAAGAGTTTCAACGGCGGGAAGTTTTCTAATGATGGCGTTCTTTTTCGCCATGCGACTCACTCCAATGGCGAGAGTGATCGTGACGGCCGCGGGCAAGCCCTCGGGAATCGCTCCAACGGCGAGAGCGACGGAAGCCATAAAGGTCTCAACCGCGCTATAGTCTCTTAAAAGACCAATCAAAAAAGTCAACGAGGCGAGAGCCAATATGACGTAAAGAAGCACTTTGGAAAATGATGAAATTTTTTTTGTAAGTGGAGTTTCCATCGAGGTGGCCGTCTCTATGAGATGGGCGATTTTCCCAAGTTCCGTATGCTCAGCGGTTGCCACGACTATGCCTTTCGCCCTGCCATAGGTCACAAAAGTTCCGGAATACGTCATGTTCTTTCTATCGTTAAGCGTAATCTCTTTCTCATGCGTTAAAAGATTTTTGAGTACGGGTAAGGATTCACCCGTCAACATGGACTCGTCCACTTTAAAATCTTTACTCTCCAATAGTCTCATGTCAGCTGGAACTTTTGAACCAGATTCAAGCAAAACTATATCCCCCGGAACCAAATCCACCGAAGAAATAATGATTTTTTTTCCATCGCGTATGACGACCGCTTCCATATCCATCATATTTTTGAGCGACTCTATCGCCTCTTGCGCTTTTATCTCTTGTACGTACCCAACGATTACGTTGATAATCACAACGGCGAATATCACTCCGCTATCTACCCACTCATGTAAGAATCCCGTTACGGCCGACGCCATTAAAAGTATATAGATAAGAGCGTTGTGAAACTGCGCAAAGAATTTTTTTAGTTTTGACTCTCCCTTTTTCTCTTTTAACTCATTTTTTCCAAAGAACTCTTCTCTATGCTTTATGCCAAGAGGTCTCAGCCCTTCATTAATATCGCTTTCAAATAGTTCAACTATTTCATCGCTTTGTAAACTATGCCAATGTCGTCCGATTAGATGTCGCATTTGAGTTCCTTCAAGCTTTATCGTATATGCTAACTCAATATTCGTTAAAATAAACTTTTTTATTCAAGTATCATCAGCATATATTATTAGTTAATATTAATATTAGATTGCATTTCTCCATAGTTTCTCCATACTTTTTTTATACAATTTTCTACACGAATAAAAAGGGGTTCATTATGTTTCTTGCTAAAAACAATAATTCACACGAGTTGAATGATTCAAACGTCTCCGACATAAAGAAAAGATGAAAGATGAAAAGAAGTTTTACTTTATTATACGCGGAAGATGATGACGATACTAGAGTCATTATGTCTGAAGTATTACAACAGAGCGTGGATAAACTCTATGTCGCTAAAGATGGTAGTGAAGCTTTAGAAATCTTCAAAGAGCATTGTATAGATTTTGTCATTAGTGATTTTCATATGCCTAAAATGAATGGAAATGAGCTTTGCTCGGCGATTAAAGAGATAAATCCTGATGTTTACTTTGTACTTTTAACCGCGTATAACGATACCAAGTTGCTCACCGACGCCATAAACGCGGGAGTAGATGAGTTTTTACTAAAACCTGTCGAGGGTGAAAAGCTTTTTTTTGTGATAGATAAAATCAAAGAGAAGATAAATCAAAAGTTTAATTTAGACAGAGCCTGCGCTTATCTCCATGACGCGGAAAAAATAGCAAATTTATTTTACTGGGATTGTAACCTGAGCGCAAAAACTATGTACTTTCAAAAAGAGGCGATTGAACTTTTTGATTTGCCTACAGAGTTAAAAAACAAGTTGGATTATCAGACTTTTTCAACTATGGTTTTAGAAGAAGAAAGAGAAAAGTTTTTGTATATATTTGAGAAAAAAATTTTTCATGAAGAGCGAGTAGATGAAGTTGTGGTGATCCAAAATCAAAATCATGAACATCGATATCTTCGGATAGCGACTTCAAGATGGAAAAGCTCCCCAAATGGAGACACTTATATTATAGGTTTGTTCCAAGATATTAGCAGATATGAACAGCAAAGGCTTGCGCTATTAAAAGAGAGCCATTTAGACCCAATGCTTAACATTGACAACAAAAAATTTCTCCTTTTTGAACTCTCTAACCTTATAAAGTCTTCTATCCGATATGGAGTCGCCATTGCCGTATTGTTTTTTGACATAGATAATTTCAAACGTGTCAATGATGAACATGGGCATATGGTGGCTGATGAGATTTTAGTAGAGTTGGTAGATCTCATAAAAAACAATATCCGTCAAAGTGACTATTTAGGGAGATGGGGCGGAGATGAATTTGTATTAGTTACAGCGTACAGCAGTCCTGATTCAGATATGCTCTTAGCGCAAAAAATACTTGACAAAGTTAAAAACCATACATGGCTCAAAAACATTGAGTTGAGCGTAAGCGTCGGTCTCGCGTTTTACAAGCTTGGAGATGACGCAAACTCTTTAATCCAAAAAGCTGATTTTAAAATGCTTGAGGCAAAAAGAGCCGGCAAGAACAGATACCGTAAGTGAGCGTATAAAAATGAATTATCTTAAACTAATAATTGCCTTATTTCTTACGCTAACTACGTCGCTTGACGCAAAAGAGCTTGAAAAAATTTCGTTGCAGCTTATGTGGCTTGACCAGTTTCAGTTCGCCGGTTATTACATGGCGAAAGAGAAGGGTTTTTATGAAGACGCGGGTCTTGACGTTGAGCTAAAAAAATATAGTAAATATACCAATGTGTTAGAGGAAGTTTTGAGTAAACGAGCCACCTATGGTATAGGGCGTTCCTCTTTAATCGTTGATAAAAGCGAGGGAAAAGGCATAGTTCTTTTATCCTCCATATTTCAATCTTCACCAGCCGTTTTATTGGCAAGAAAAGACTCAAGCATACAAACAGTGAAAGATTTTGTTGGTAAAAAGACAATGATTACTCCTGATAATTTAAACGGCGTGTCTTTGCTCGCCATGATGAAGAAAGAGGGAGTGAGAGAAAAAGATTTAATCAAACTGCAACACTCTTTCGATATAAATGATTTGATAAACAAAAAAACGGATCTCATGGCGTCTTACATATCCAATGAGCCTTTCATTCTCAAACAAAAAGGGGTTGAGTTCACTGTTTTTGACCCAAAAGATCATGGATTTAGTTTTTACAGCGACATACTCTTTACAAGTGAGGAGGAGATTGAACATAATCATCAACGAGCCATAGATTTCAAAAAAGCTTCCTTACAAGGTTGGAAGTATGCTTTTGAACATGTAGATGAAACTATTGCTCTTATATTACAAAAGTACAACATCCAAAACAAGTCTAAAGAAGCTTTGGAGTTTGAAGCCAAAGAACTTGAAAAATTGGCATATTATAAAGGGATACCATTAGGAACAATTGACAAAAATAAAATACAAAGAATCTATGATATTTATAATGTTTTGGGTATTGTAAAAAACAACTTAGATATAGATGCGTTTATTTTTTGCAATCATCCCCAACCGCCCTTTACTAAGGCAGAAGAGGAATATATCAATAAAAAAGTACTTGTAAAATATAGTTTTTATTCTAAGATAAAAGCAATTGCTTGGATAAATGAGCTGGGTGAGGAGAGTGGAGTCTTAACAGATTTTATGAAGTTAATCGAGCAAAAAAGCGGCTTAAAGCTAGTGTATGAAAAATCAAATAATGCTGAGTTATTGACTGCCATTGATGCAACAATTGCAAATAAAAAATTGTTCCATTTTACACAAGGAAAACTTTTTTCCTCCCCCTATGTTTTTGTATCAAAACATGAAGAGTATTTTGAAAATGGATTTGTAGAGACCAAAAACAAAAAAATAGGAATAGTAAAAGATTCACTTATTCAAGAAGAGTTAAAGCGGGATAAGCCGAATTTAAAACCTATTTTACTTGAAGACGTAAATGAAGCTTTTGAGACGCTTGACAAAGGTGGGGTTAATGGAATCATAGTCAACGCTCTGAGCGCAAAATACTATATCCTTGCTTTAGGCTATGAAAATTTAGACGTATTTCATAGAACCAAATTTCAGCAAAACTTTAAAATAGCCTTCAGTAAAGACGTTGCTCCAGAACTTTCTTCAATCATAGAAAAAGCGCTTAGCATGATTACTCAAAAAGAGGTTGACGACATTTTATACAAATGGACAAATGTAAAAGTTGTAAAAAATACTGACTGGAAAGTAGTATGGAAAATGATTGGCATATTTACGCTTATAATAGTTGTTATTGTTTTCTTTTTTACGCGTGAATATAGATTGAAAAAGAAAATAAAATCTCTCAATACAATGCTGCAAAATAAAGTATATTTACAAATGGTAGAACAAAATATACTTTTGTCTTTATTTGACAAAGGCGATACCGTACTCTTTAACTGGCGTAATGATGATGATTGGAGCGTTGGATTTGTTTCATTAAGCGTAAAAAATCTTTTTGGATACGAAAAAGAGGAGTTTGAATCAGGAAAAGTAAATTATAAGTCTTGTATTTATCCTGAAGATTTAGAGATGATTCTTGCTGAAGTTAAAAACTTCAGTAAATCAGGCACTGAATTTTTCAAACACGCCCCATATAGAATTGTTACAAAAAGCGATCAAATAAGATGGGTCTTTGATTATACGACTACTGTAAGAGATGAAAACAATGAGATTACCAACTATGTTGGAATCATCTCTGACATAACGGACCTCAAACAAAAAGAGAGTCAATTGCTTCAGCAATCAAAACTGGCGCAAATGGGAGATATGATAAGCATGATAGCTCACCAGTGGAGACAACCGCTCAACGCCATAAGCGCCTCAAGCATACACCTGTCTTTACTCTCTACAATGTCCAAACTTGAACCGCAGAAGCTACAAGAAAGCAGCAAATTCATCCAAGCTCAATGTCAGAAAATGTCAAAGACAATAGACACCTTTATGAACTTTGTAAAACCCTCACAAGAAGCTAAAACATTTAAGCTCTCCGATACGGTTGACTCAATCCTATGCATAATGGGAACGCAACTGATGAATCACAATATAAAAGTAACTATAAATAAAACCAAAGAAAATATAAGCGTATTTGGATTTGAAGACCTTCTTGAACAAGTTATAATAAATCTACTATCCAACGCCAGAGACGCTTTTGATGAGTCCAGAGGAGAAGATGGCGCCTTAACTAACGTACAAAACAAATATATAGCCATAACAATAACGCAAGAGAATGATTTTGCGCTTATACGCATTGAAGATAACGCGGGTGGCATACCGGAAAATATAAGAGATAAAATATGCAACCCATACTTTACAACAAAAAAGCAGGGCAAAGGTACCGGACTCGGCTTGTATATGAGTTTGAACATTATGAAAAAAAGTTTTGATGGTGATTTGTCGTATAGGGCTACCGAGGGTGGTAGTATGTTTGATATAGTTTTTAAGGGGGACGCTTCAAATGTTAGATAATCATAAAGAATTAAGCCATTTTGCAAAAAATATTTCACTTCTGTACGTTGAAGACGAAAAAGAAACCAGAGAGCAGTATGAGGGCATCTTTAAACTTTTATACAAAAACGTCAAAGTTGTGGAGGATGGAGAGATGGCGTTTGCGGAATACTCCGCAAATCCTTACGATCTATTGGTAACAGACTTGACTATGCCTAAGCTCGATGGAATAAATCTTATAGATAAAATACTCGAAATCAATCCTCATCAACATATTATTATTATGACGGCTCACAATACAGACGAAAATTTAAGATACTCTATAGATTTTCAGGTTGATGGAGTTTTGCTTAAGCCGGTGCCTATGGACAAACTCTTTCAACTACTGTATAAAATAAGCCATATGATTGATATTGAGAAAAAAGAGTCCAAAATAAGAACTACAGACAACAAGCTTACAAACTTGCTTGAGAACATGAATCAGGCTCTTTTTGTAGTTGTCGTCGATAAGTTTCTTGATATCATCAAAAAGTTTGGCGTTGAAACTAAAAATTTGATTATTGAAGGAGTAAAAGAGCATTTAATAAATTTTGGCGTAGAGGAGGAGGATATATTGCACCTACGCGACGACGTAATAGTATGTGGAGTAGATAAACGTTATTTAGACGCCATACTCGAGTCGGTGCAATCTTTCTCCGATCATACCGAAAGTTTAGTTATAAAATATAAAGATATGAAAATTTATGTAAGTCTCTCTTATGGCGTCATTTTAGTTAAGGAAAATAACAGCGTTGAAAACATAGGTGAGAATTTTTTAGTTCACATAGATTCTATCGTTAAAAGCATAAGAGATGACGAGAACAGCAATATGTTTATTAAGATGGATATTGATCTCGAAGAGGCTAGAAAAAACAATACTCTTAGTTGGTTGAGAATGACGCTTGACGCGCTACTGCAAGAGACTATTTTACCCTTTTATCAGCCTATTTTCGACATCCACACTTTAGAGATCGCGTCGTATGAAATTTACGCCAGAATTAAGCAAGGTGATAAATATATTCTTCCAGAATTTTTTATTGATTTAAGCCAAAAGGCCGGTATATTGGAAGAGATTTCCCATAGCGTATTTAAAAAAAGTTTTAAGAGTTTGGCTCCAACTCAGTTCCCTTTTCATATCAACATCAGTGATTGTGAGTGGAGAAACAACGCGGCTAAAGAGTATTTGACGTATTTATGCGCTAAACATAGCATTGAACCAAGCAGGGTGATTCTCGACATCATCAACTATGAATCTTTACAGCCATCAAGAAAAAGAGTGAAGTTTTGGCTAGATTTAAAAGCGGCGGGGTTCAAACTAGCAATCAAAGGGTTTGGCTCTGGAAACATGAATATTGAAGTGTTGTCTATTTTACAACCTAAATATATTAAAGTAAATCAACTGCTCTTACGAAAATCTTTGAGTGACGCAAATATAAAAAGGTCGCTTTTATTTTCACTCGACTATGCAAAGAACGCCAATATTACAACTATTTTAGTGGGCGTTGAGGATGAAGAAATTCTAAATGAGGGTAGAAAATTGGGGCTTGATTACATTCGGGGTTATTTGACGCAAAAACCATCAAGCGTACTATAAATATAGGATTAGTTATGAATGAGTTAGAATCAATAATAAAATATGCAAAAGAGATAACAGTTTTGTACGTTGAAGATGATAAAGACGCTAGAGGTGAGCTTCATGGTATTTTAAGTATCTTTTTTAAAAAACTATTTATAGCTGAAAATGGCAAAGAGGGAATGGAACTTTTTAACAAAAATAGTGTCGATCTTGTAATAAGCGACATAACCATGCCAATAATGGATGGGCTGGAGATGCTGCAAAACCTCAGGAAACAAAACAAAATATTTAAAGCGATCTTCATTACGGCCCACTCAGGGAAAAATATTTTGCTTGATTCTATTGAACTCAATATTGATGGATTTATTTTAAAGCCCATTGAGAAAACGCAACTCATGACGGTTTTGTCCAAAATCATAAAAATTATACACTCTGAAAAAGCTAAAGAAGATTATGACAAAACACTGCAAATTGAACTCAAAAAGCAAAAAGAAACCATAGAAAAACACTCAAGTTCACTCATAGAGATGCTTCAAAAAGACGCCATGACAAATCTTTACAACTTTGAGAAATTAAAAATCGATTACAATATCCTAGAGATAAAACCTACTTTAATGTTGTTTAACATTGACAATTTTAATTTTATAAACTTAACCCATAGCTATGGCGTAGGTGATGAAATTATTAAAAAAATTGGATTATTTTTAAACTCTTTCGAGAAAGAGGAGATTAAAATATATAAACTCTATGGTGATGAGTTTATGTTCTCACTAACAAACGCGGAGATACTAGAGGCTTTGATTCTGGCAGAGAAAATTCAGCATAAACTTAATAAAGATATTTACGTAGTAGAAGAGGAAGAGTTTAACCTAAGCGCTTCCATTGGAATATTGGAGTGTTTGGAAGAAGATAAGGAACTTCCCTATCATAAAGTGAAACTGGCTCTACAAGATGGTAGAAGCAATCATAAAAATTCCATTATGATTTATAAACAAAACATGTCACTGTTAGAGAAACAAAAAGAGCTTTTAAAATGGGCGAAAAAAAGTAAAGACGCCATCGCAAATCACCGTTTAAAAGCATTTTATCAACCTATGTATGAGTTTAAAGAGGAAAAAATAACCAAGTATGAAGCTCTTGCGAGAATAGTGGAAAACGATGAAATCATATCGCCATTTTACTTTTTACCCAGTGCCAAAATCGTTGGTTTAATGCCAACGTTTACAAAAATTATTATAAATCAGACGTTTGAATATTTTAAAGATTATCAAGATTTATCTTTTAGCGTAAATATTACAGATGAGGATATGAAAGATGGTGAACTTTTTGGACTGCTGGTCTATCTGTGCGCCAAACATGAGATAGAACCATCCAGAGTTACGCTAGAGATACTCGAAGGCATCAATGATTATGACGCGCAAGACGCCAATCAAAAACTAGAAGAGCTTAGAAAAGCGGGATTTTTAATAGCGCTTGATGATTTTGGCGCGGAAAATTCAAATTTCACTCGTGTCCAAAACCTCAACGTCGATATCATAAAAATTGACGGTTTATTTGTGAAAAATTTAGATACGGATATAAACTCAAGACATATTGTGGAAACCATGATATATCTTGCTAAAAAGACAAACAAAAAAACAATAGCGGAGTTTGTTCACTCAAAAGAGATATTTGAGATAGTCAGGGAATTAGGCGTTGACTTTGCTCAGGGCTACTTTATAGGAGAGCCCTCGCCAAAGGCGCTCAATTATGAATAAGGAATTTCTATGTTAGATTTTACTAAAGCGATTGAAGTCGCAAAAGATATATATTGGGTTGGAAAGTATATAGCAAATGATTCTTTTCAGTGTCATTCTTATTTATTACTCAATGGTGACAGCTCAGTCCTGATAGACCCCGGTTCACTACTTGGCTATGATGATCTTGTTCAAAAAGTAGAGTCTTTAACGAGTATAAAAAACATCAAATATATTGTAGTTCATCATCAAGACCCAGACCTATGCGCATCCATCCCTCAACTTGAGAATCTTATAAACAGGAATGATTTAAGGGTAGTGACGCATACAAGAACGTCAGCGCTGATTAAACACTATGGCATACAATCCGAGTATCTGCATATAGACGCCAATGATTTTCAATTGCGATTGTCAGACGCTAGAACTTTGAAGTTTGTCACAACGCCTTACGCTCATGCTCCGGGGGCTTTTGCGACTTATGACGAACAGACAAAAACTCTCTTCTCATCAGATATTTTCGGAGCCGTTGAGGAGTCTTGGAGCTTTTACGCGGACGAAAATTACTTTGACCTGATAAAACAATTTCACCAAGAGTATATGCCAAGCAGAGAGATATTAAACTACGCTCTGCATAAAATGGAAGCCTTGGAACTTGAGCTAATATTACCTCAACATGGTTCAATAATACAAAAAAAGTTTATCCATGGTTTAATCCAAAAGCTTAAAAAATTGGATTGCGGCATCTATATAAACGCAGAGTACAAAACAGAACTCTTAAAACTTCAAGAGGACTTAGAATCAGAAAAAGAGAAGTATAAGCAAACAATAAAACATCTTCAAACAATTATAGACATGCGGGACAACATGATAGTCGAAAATGACGGCAACGCCATGATAGCGTCTAATCAAACATTTTTAGACTTTTTTGACAAGCGAAGCAATCAGCAATTTGTTGATGACGTTGGATGTGTCTGTAACAAATTTATCCCAGTTGACGATGAGAGGTATCTTTCTTTTGAGACGGCGCAAAAAAGATGGGCGCAATATATTCTCAAACATCCACAAAGCGAATATAGAGTTCTTCTGAAAAATTTATCGAATCAGAATATTACGTTTAGAGTTCAGGTGAAAGAGTTGCCAATAAAAAACAAGTCTAATCAGTTTATATCCACTTTTGTAAATATTACAAAAGAGCTTGAAGAGTCAGACTTGTTGCAATCATTATCATCTTTTGATGACATACACTATCTTATCTATGATAAAGCTCGCAAAAAATATAAAATCAGCAACTCACTCGCGACTATCTTAAATTTACCCATTACTGGAGAGATAAAGAGTATTCAATTCAAAGAGTATCTTGATAAAACAGATGTTTACAAGCTACTCAAAAGTAGAAAAAAAGATACCGACAAGTTTGAAATCCATGTAAATTATAAAAAGAAAGAGATCTCCTTGATGATTCAAAGCTATATCTCTTATATTGACAGCTCAATACAGCATGTGTATATTCTTGTAGATATTTCCATGATTAAAAAAATCGATTTGGAATCAAAACAAAAAGACATAGTTATGTTTCAGCAAGCAAAAATGGCTCAAATGGGGGAGATGATTAGCATGATAGCTCACCAATGGAGGCAGCCCATCAACGCCATCAGCGCGTCATCCATAAAGCTCTCACTTACCAACGCGTTGGGATCTCTTGAGTCAGTTAAGATTGAAGAGCATGCGCTGTTCGTCCAAAATCAGTGTCAAAAAATGTCGCAGATTATAGATTCTTTTATGAATTATTCAAATAACCGCTCAGAAGATAAAAATTTTCATATTTGCGACGCCATTGAGAATGTCAATGAGTTTGTAAGCGCGCAATATACAACGCATAATATAAAAATCAACGTAGAAAAGGATTGCGCCGTCGCTGATGTCGTATTTGGAAGAAAAGACATGTTGGAGCAAGTTTTATTGAACCTCTTGTCCAACTCCAAAGACGCGCTTGATGGAGTAAAGACAAATGACAAATATATCTTTATTAAACACATAGCGCCTAAAACGATAATCATTGAAGACAACGCAGGGGGTATTGGCGATTCAATTATTGACAGGTTGTTTACTCCATACTTTACTACGAAACAGCAGGGCGAAGGTACTGGATTAGGTTTATACATGAGCAAAAAAATCATCAATGAACACTTTCATGGTGATTTGAACTACAAAAAAATTGCTGATAGAAGTTATTTTACAATAACGCTGGGAAAAGATATAGATGAATAAAGAGAGATCGCTAAGATTAAAAGAGGAGAGCGTAAAATGAAATCAGTTGAAGATATAATAAGAATAACAAAAAAGTACACTATTCTTTACGTAGAAGATGAAGCAGACATCAGGGTGAACATGGTGCCATTTTTTGAAGAATTGTTTAAACAGGTGTTTGTGGCGGTTGACGGTCTGGATGGATTGGAAATATTTCATAGCAATAGTATAGACTTTATCATAAGCGACATTCAGATGCCAAACATGGATGGACTCGACATGCTTCAAGCCATAAGAGAATATTATTCAAAAGATATTCCAATTATCATAATGACGGCTTTTGCCGAACAAAGTTTTTTTATTCGATCTATCGATTTGAAGGTTGATAAATATTTAATTAAACCTATACAAAAGAATCAGACGTTGGAAGCTCTTTACGATATTTCTAAATTATTATTGGATAGAAGCCATGCCAAAGAGCTGCAAATCTTGCAGATGAAAAAGAAAATCAACCAAGTTTCCGATAAATTAGTCACTCAAATCGCGGACGCCTTTCCAAGTCCATGCGTTATTTTCAGCGCGAATGAAGTACGTTACATAAATGACGCGTTTTGCGATCTTTTTCAAGATAATGAATTCGAAGAATTTTTACAAAAAAACATAACGATAGATAATCTTTTTGATAACAAAAAAGGCTTTATAAGTTCACTCAGTGAGTACGACGTCAATAGTCCCATTAAAAATAAAGTCTCTATTAAAAGAAAAAAAGGTCGTAAAGTATACACTGTAGTTAAACGAAACGTCAATATAGACCAAGATGAAAATCTTAGTCAAATGTATTCTTTCAATGATATTACTTGGGAAGAGTATCAAAAGGTAAAGATTAAAAATTATTCAGAGATTTTAGAAGAAATTATTTTCAAAAATAGATATCGAGTTGCTCCAAAACAAGATGTTGCAATAGTGCAAGAACCTATAATAGTCGTTGATTCAAATAAGATGAAAATCAGCAATTCCGAAAATGTGCTTTTAAGACGTTCGCATGTTTTCAAAACAACCGCCAGTGAATATCTCCATGAGCTTGACAATGAGGTATTGGCGCAACTGCAAGAACTTGACCAGCTAGGTAAAGAGCTTAAATATAGCGCGAAAGTATTTCAAGAAGACCTAGACGTCGCCATTATCGATGAGATAGCGGACTATCTCTCAAAATACGCGCATGTCATTAATCTTTTGTTTGAATTTGAAGATTTATCTTACGCCATACTCTCTCTGTCTGAATTGTTAAGCTCAACAAAAGATAAACAACTTGAGATTAAAGATATAAAAAAAATATCGCTATTTCTCGCAGCCATAGAATCTGACCTATCAGATTGGTACCAACTAATTTTCATGGAGAAAAGCGCTCTAGACATTCACTATTTGGATAGTTCACTTTTTAGCGTTTGTCTGCAAATTGAACTAATTTTATCTAATGAAGTTAAAGAGATGGAATCAGAAGATGATGATTTTGAACTTTTTTAGTTTTGACTCTCCCTTCAAGCCTTATCTTATATGCTAACTCAATATTCGTTAAAGTAAACTTTTGTATAATTTTTTTTCTATCCTAAAGGAACACTATGAGTGAGACAATAGAAAAACATGAAGAACTACCAACCGAACATCCAGACCCTTTGATCGCTTTTTTACATAAAACGATTAAAATAGCTGTTAAAGTTTTAGCGGTATTGATGGTATTAGTCATATTTTTAGGTGTTGGAGACGTAATTTACGTGCTATATCAAAATCTAATGGAACCACCTTTGATGCTCCTTAGCATTACAGGCATATTTAAAACGTTTGCAGCTTTTCTAGTTGTACTTATAGCCATAGAGATTTATCAAAATATCGTTTTGTATTTAAGAACCGACGTTATACCAATAAAACTCGTTGTAGCAACAGCACTTATGGCAATCGCCAGAAAAGTGATAATCATAGATTTTTCCACTACGACGCCTCTGTATATTTTTGCTACGGCAACTGTCGTTTTATCACTTGGCGTGACGTATTATCTTGTTGGAAAACATCATAAAGAGAGATTAGTTGATGAGAGAAACAACTCATAAAACTAATACTCTACCTCTTTTACCTCTAACTATAAAAAGATTTTTTTATTGCCTTGCAAATAAGCTACAGCTGATTTAAAATCACTCAAAAGATGTTCTTCTGCTACTAAATTAGGTATAAGAGTAATGTTTCGCAACATATCTTCAGGTTGCTTTTGTATACCTGATAGAAGCACATGTATACCTTTCTTTTCTAACTCTAAAATAGCGTCTTCAATCGCATACATTCCACTCTGGTCAATACTTGG
>CALDOC010000493.1 GCA_937914675.1 uncultured Sulfurimonas sp. | reverse complement strand
TTAAAGGTTCTTGTATATTTAAAAAATTCCATAATTAACCTTTAATCCCAAACCATAAACGGTTGTTTTTACTTTTCACTATCTTACTCTCAAGCATTTCATAGATTCCATGCGTACCTAAAATAGCGGTAATCATAGAAGCCAATATACCAATGCTCATGGTAATTGCGAAACCTTTAATGGCGCCAGTTCCATAAACGTAAAGCACGATAGAAGCGATGAGCGTCGTAATGTTTGCGTCAATGATTGCGCGCATGGCGTTAGAGTAGCCCTCTTCAATAGCTTTATGCATTGATTTGCCTTCATAAATCAACTCGCGTATTCTCTCTGAAATAATAACGTTCGCGTCAACCGCCATACCTACGGTCAAAACGATGCCAGCCATGCCAGGTAGGGTTAAAGTGGCGCCAAAAAGGCTCATAACGGCTAGTAAAATAAATAGATTCGCTATCAGCGCGACGTTCGCTATGACTCCCGCGAGTCGATAGTAAAACAACATAAACAAAATAACCAAAATAAAGCCGCCAACGAGAGCCACTAAACTAGCCTTAATGCTGTCCGCGCCAAGACTTGGTCCAACGGAACGTTTTTCCATGAGGTATATCGGCGCTAAAAGCGCGCCAGAACGAAGCGCTATGGCTAAATCTTTCGCTTCCATGACTGTATAATTACCAGATATTTGTCCACTTCCTCCGCCTATGCGTTCATTGATGTTTGGAGCGGAGTAAACTTTTCCATCAAGAACGACCGCCAAACGTTTGCCTACGTTTTTACCTGTAAAATCGCCAAATATGTCCGCGCCTTCAGCGTTTAAAGTAAAATTAATTAAAGGGCGATTATTTTCGTCAAAACCAACCGACGCGTTGGTAAGCATGCCGCCTTCAAGAATTGGTATCTCATGAATAAGATATTTATGGCGAGGATCTTTAACGTCTTCTAAAATGACGTCCGCGTACTCCGCGGCGTCTGAATCGCTCATGACGCTAACTCTAGCGTTTCTATCTTCATCAACGGCCATAAGCTCCAACTTGGCGGCGCGAGAAATTAATTTACGGGCTCGTTGTTCTTCTTCTTGCGTTTTGATTCCGGCTAATTCTACAAGAATTTTTTCTTCACCTTGTCGAGCTACGACGGGCTCGCTTAAACCAAATTGATCAAGTCTGTTTCTAATGGTTTCTATCGCTTGGTCAACCGCTTGTTTTTTAGTCTTTACAATCTCTTCTTCGCTAAGGTTTAAGGAGATTACAAGATTGTTTGTAAGGATTTTTACGCCATCGATTTCAGACAAAAAGCCTTGAATTTCTTTTAAATCGTCGCTGTCTAAAATCTCAAACTTAACGCTTGATTCGTCAAAAGTGAGATTATCAATCAATATGTCTTTTCTATCCGTAAAATGCTTGACGCTTGCCGCGATTGATTTAATGCGCGACTTAGTCGCTTCTTGGGTTTTTACGCCAAGGAGCATGTGAAGACCGCCTTGAAGATCAAGTCCAAGCGTTA
>CALDOC010000492.1 GCA_937914675.1 uncultured Sulfurimonas sp. | reverse complement strand
CTGATGATAAGAATAAAAGAGAAGCGAAATAAATAAATTATTAACTTTTGAAATTAGAATGCCATAACGTGGTGAAACTAGACAGTTTGCAAGTCATATCGATGTCGTCGATGATGGTAAATTTAGCTCATGCATCTGCGGAAAGAGTTGTACTTGTTTTGTGAGAATCAATACAAAAATCCTACAAGCCACAAAGGTACTTTGTTCGCATATCCTATCTCAATATCATCCGAAATTACAAAACTATTTTGTATATCTTTGATTTGGTTAAATGATTTATTTTTCCCACCAATTTCAACTGTGTATTTTTCATCTATCAAAAAATCTCCCTTATCCACATAATAAATTTGATGATGCGTTTTTACATGCGATACAAAATATGTCTCTCTTAAAGTGCCTATTTCTTGGTTGATACAGAGTGCTTCAAAAAGATTTGTGTTTGCCAAATAGAGTTTATCGGATTTACGGATAGCTTTAAATCTTTTGCCCTCATGGGTTATATGGTTGATGAGTTCCGCATCTCCTAAATACTCTATATATTTATAGAGTGTCGCTTTTGTGATTCCTACAGTTGACGCTAACTTTTCTATGCTCATCTCTAGTGGTTTTAAGACACATATAGTGATAAGAAGTTTTTTCAGAGTATCTATTTTATCAGCTTGAATTGAAAATAGTTTGCTTAAATCGGTATGTAAAATTGTGTTTATAGTTTCGTTGATTCTATCAATATATTTTGTTTTATCTTCAAAATAAAATGGATAAGCCCCAACCTTTAAAAATTCATCATAAAATTTGAGTATTTTTTTGTTTGGAAGCGTTTTTAAAATAGTTGGCACAATATTTTCATGGTTAGTAAGTATCTCTTCTAAAGTGTATGAGGGGATAGAGATATCAAATGTAAGTTCTAAATACTCCTTAAAGCTTAATGGATAAAGATGATACATAGAGTATCTTCTAGTAAAATCTGGGCTTGTTAAATGTAGGGCGGATGAACCAGTGAAATATACTTTTATATCTAAAAAATCATATATAGATTTTAACTCTTGTTCAAAATTTGTAGCTTCATGCACTTCGTCAATACAGATTAGCTCACCACCTCGTTTGCTAAACTCATCAACAAAGTCAAATAAAGAGACCCCTTGAAACATTGAATGGTCACAAGAGATATAAATCTTAGAACTATTCGCAATTGTTGATTCGTTTAAGAGCTGCATCATAAGAGTTGTTTTACCAATACCTCTACTTCCATACACTGCTGTCAGTTTAGCGGTAGAATCTATGAGATTTTTGTACAGATACCTTTTATATGTCGGTAGTGTTTGGTTTTGTTTTAGAGTGTAAAGTCTTTTTGCATTTTCTAGTAGTTTAATCATTCTGTCATCTCTGTTTAGTTTTTTAAATTATACTATAAACAATAATATTAGTATATAGCATTATGCTAATATTCTCTGCCTTTAGGTTTGTATGTTGCTTTATGTCAAACGAACTACAAATTTTGGCAGATATTTTAATAAGATAGTCCTATTTTATGGACTGCAAAGTGATAATATACGCCAATTTTAACTCTTCGTTCGACACCTTGTTTGTTCTGATATTTCTTCTTGAAATATTGTCAATAAATCTGTATGCATTTTTAGCCTTTTATGCTCTATAAGCAATAAGTGTTCTTAGTATTGGAATTGGCTAGGGTTTCGGTTGCACTCATATAATTTCAGTAATTTATTTATTATAAAGGTAGTTGAGATATAAGATATTATGTTGCTAAAATAAGGAAGACATATGCAAGAAATCAAACAAACCACTCAGACTATAAACACGCTCGACGATCTAGCTCAGTTGGCGGACTACTCCCTGATGGATTCGCTCAACTCTGATCCAGACGCTACAGAAAACGGTATAGACCACTCGCCTCGACAAGTGTTTAGCGGGCATTACGTACCGGTAAACCCTACTCCAATCGAATCTCCCCTTTACGTAGCGCATAGCGAGACCTTCTTCGCTGAACTTGGTTTTTCTGATAGTTTGGCGACGTCGGAAGATTTTACGCGAATGTTTTGCGGCGACGCCTCTAAGTTGCCCCAGCCATTGCGTCGCACTGGCTGGGCGACGGGATACGCTCTTTCCATCTACGGCGCGGAATACTACGAACAGTGTCCTTTTAAAACAGGAAACGGATACGGCGACGGTCGAGCCATATCCATCCTTGAAGCGGTGATAAAAGGCAAGCGCTGGGAAATGCAGCTTAAAGGCGGCGGTAGAACGCCATATTGCCGTGGAGCCGACGGTCGAGCGGTATTTCGTTCAAGCATTCGAGAGTTTTTGGCTCAGGAACATATGAGCGCCCTTGGAGTTGCGACGTCGCGCTCTTTGAGTTTATACGTGTCACAAACGGAGAAGGTCAGACGACCATGGTTTCGAAACGCTTCATACTCCAAAGATCCAGAAGTCATGATAGAAGAACCCGTCGCCATTACGACGCGGGTCGCGCCCTCTTTCCTTCGAGTGGGTCAACTTGAACTTTTTGGTCGCCGCGCGCGTAAAAACGAGCATCCTAAAGCGATGCAAGAGCTTGAGATGATTGTCTTGCACTTAATCGATCGCGAATATGGCGACGTCATTGACCCAAATTTAACTCTCCATGAAAAAGCGCTGTCGCTAGCTCGCGAGTTTCGCTCTCGCCTCGCCTCGCTTGTGGCGAATTGGATTCGCGTCGGTTACTGCCAAGGGAACTTTAACGGGGACAACTGCGCGGCGGGCGGTTTCACGCTTGATTACGGTCCATTTGGCTTCATAGATATGTTCGATCCCAAATATCAGCCGTGGACGGGTGGCGGAGTTCACTTCTCATTTCTTAATCAACCTCAAGCCGCCGAGCGTAACTTTTCTATGTTTTGCAAGGCGCTGCAACCCTTACTGCGCTCACATGAAAACAAGCTACGAGAACTTGAAGAGATAAGAACTGGCTTCTCCGACGTCATGCAAACCAAAATGACGCAAACGTGGGCTTCAAAGCTAGGTCTGAAAACCTTTAACGCGACTCTGTTCAATGAACTTGTAAAACTCATGACGCAAACCTCCGTCGACTACACGCTATTTTTTCGTGAACTATCACACATACCTGATGATATCTCTTCTATCACTAAAAGCTTTTACGGCGACTCCATGCATGATGAGAAGATTTTAAAAAGCTGGTCCGAGTGGCTACAAACCTGGAAATCGCTCATTGACGCGGCTACTCCGGAATCTCGCCAAAAGCTCTCAAAAGAGATGAAACGAGTCAACCCAAAATACACGCTGCGGGAGTGGTTTCTCGTCCCCGCCTACAAAGAGGCCCAAAAAGGCGATTATACGCTCATAAAAGAGTTGCAAGAAGTCATGACGAACCCATACGCCGAGCACTCCTCTGAAATAGAGAAGAAATACTATAGAGCAAAGCCTTCGGAGTTCTTTAAAATCGCTGGCATATCTCATATTAGCTGTTCGTCTTGATAATGAAAACGCAAACTCGTCTTTGACTAAAAGAAGAGATTTTATAATTATTTTACACAACTGATATACAATTCTAAAATACAAGGAGCGTAAGATGAAAAAAATTTTACTTATTTTAGGTTTAGCGACTTTGCTATTTTCAACTGAAATCGCCATCATGTCTGAAGATGGCTTTAAACTCTACGGATGGTTGGACAAACCAACGCCTACAAAAAAATCGGCGCCTATCATACTTTTCGCGCATCAGTTTGGCTCGGAGCACTCTACATGGAACGCCATGGCCAAAGAGTTCAACGACAGAGGATACGCAACGCTCAACGTAGACCTCAGAGGTCATGGAAAATCAATCTTTCAAAACAAAAAAGAGAACAAAGCGATTCTCGATGCAAGAATGGATCATATCAAAGAAGCGTTGGCGCACAGCGATGAAAAAATTGGATTTGAAAAAATACCAACGGATTTAATAGCTTGGCTTGAGCTTATGAGTGAAGATCAAACCATCGATATGAAAAATCTATACCTCTTTGGCGCTTCTTTGGGAGCGGGAAGCTTGATTCCTCTGCTGAGCGAGTATGAAGCCAAGGGTCTTGTGGCGTTGTCGGCTGGCAAACCAACGGCGTTAGCTGAAGATATAGATATGGCGCTTGGCGCTTCTATGACAAAAACGCTTTTTATCGCTTCACAAAATGATCCATTGGGAGCGACAAACAGAACTATCGAGTATGGAAAAAAAGCTATTTTTGGCATGTCTTTGATTCTCTATGGCGATGGTCATGGCACGGCGTTACTGCCTGAAGCGAAGCGTTATATATTTTCTTATATGGAGAATGTAAAATAGCGTTAAAAGAACTATTTAAAACAGCTCCAACTCGGATCTCAATTGGCACAAGACTACGTTATCTCCCCTCCGATGAGTGCTTCGTTTGACCTAAATCAAACTTTCTTTTATAATTTTCACTAATAACATAGCCGTAACAATATATATTCAGGTATGCTAGTTCATCTGGAGTCGCTTTTGGCAACTCTAAGAGACGCTAGACCTATAACGTTGTCAGTCCGTTATTTGAATTTCTAGTCGTAAGTTTCGCATACTTGCAGAAATTGTACAATCCATGAAAATGGAATCTACATTAATATCCCCCCCCCTTATATGATTTATATCGCTCTTCACATGTCTATAAATAATATAAATTGTTTTTAGAAACAAAAAAAGGATAAATGTCATGCTCGCGTTTAAACAATATTC
>CALDOC010000491.1 GCA_937914675.1 uncultured Sulfurimonas sp. | reverse complement strand
TCTTGAACCGTCGCCCTTTGTTACGGCAAAAATGCTGTTTCGCGTTTCTCTTAAGACAACCTCCGTTTGGTCGAGCATGTCGTTTATTGATTGCGCTAGTTTGCCTGATTGAGAATCCAAATCATTGTAATGAATCCGTTGGCTTAAACGTCCATTGGAAGCTTCTTTCGTGACTTCTAAAATATTTTTAAAGACTTTTTCATCCTCGTCATTCTCAGCCACGCTCTTTGGCACGAATATAAAAACGGCGCTGACGCCAATAATTAGGAGCGCCAACGCAACTTCGTCATGATGAAACGCCAAATAGAGAGAAAGAGATATGTTAAGAATTACCAAACCTAAAATACGTAAATCTTTTAATTTTCGCATCGTTCGCCCCTTAGCTTTTTTGTAGATTTATGACAAAATCATTGTAAGTGGTTTTGTTGTCTTTTAAATACTTCTCTAGTAGTTCTTGGGACGCTCTCATTCCACCTTTTTTTTCCGTCTCGACTAGCAGTTTATAAACGGGAATGATGGCTTTAATCGCGCCTTGAGAGGGTCTTCTTCTAAAAGAGGAGTAACCAACGATTTGAGCTCGTTCATCGTAATCGGCGGTTATGTACGCAAACACCCAGTAGTAGCCGCCGTCTTTTTTTAGGTTTTTGACAAAACCAAAAAACTCTTTGCCCTCTTTAATCAAATCCCATGCAAGCTTAAAGGCTACGGCGGGCATGTCGGGATGTCTTAAGAGATTATGGTTGGCTCCAATGAGCTTATCCTTTTCATAGCCGGACATATCTATGAAAATTTGGTTGCAGTAGGTTAAAACGCCTTTAGTGTCCGTCTTTGAAACTATGAAATCATTGTCGCTCATGATTTTTTCATTATTGGTTATGTTTTTTGGCGCGTCGCTTTTATCTAATTTTTTCATTTTTTCTCTCAAATTCATCTATAATTTTTGTCACGATAAGGTCGGAAGTGACGTTCAAGGACGTCCGGCACATGTCCAAAATTCTGTCAACCGCCACGATGAGCGCCATGTACTCGACGGGAAGTCCAATCTGGTTTAAGATGACGACCATCATAACGAGCGAAGCGCTTGGAAGCGCCGCCACTCCGACGCTCAAAGCCACTATGGTCACTCCCAAAAGAAGTTGATCCCCAAAACTTAGAGCCACTCCCGCGAGATTGGCGACGTACAAAACGGCGACGCTCAAATAAGCCGCGGTTCCATCCATGGAGACGGTCGCTCCCAGAGGCAAAACAAAGGAGGCGTTCTTCTTGTCCACTCCGCCCATCTCTTGCGCGACTCTCAGGGAAACGGGCAGAGTCGCCGCGGAAGAGGCCGTGGAAAACGCCATGATGGGCGCTTCTCGAACGTCCGAGAGGTAGGCGTAAGGATTTACTTTCGTAAAAACTCTCAAGAGGGCGGGAAGGGTCACGACGGCGTGAAAAATTATGACGCCAACGACCATGAGAACGTACTCGTAAAGGCCAAAAACGACGTCCACGCCTTGCTCCGCGATGACGTAGGATATGAGGGAAAAAACGCCTAGGGGAGTCATCAAGATGACCCATTCCGCCATTTTTAGCATGGCTTCGCTAACGGAGCTAAAAAGATTCACCAAGGGAGCTTGTTGCGTTTTGCTCAAGTGTAGCGACGCGACGCCAAAAAGAATCGCGAAGACTATGATTTGCATCATGGAGCCGTTGCTGAGCGCCGCGAATACGTTGGTGGGAATGAAACTTAAAATCATCTCTTCGAGGGAAAAAGGAGCTACGCTCGCGGCTTTTTCAAACGCCAAACCAACGTCGCTCACTTTTTCGCCAATGGGAAAGACGTTCATGGCGGCGATGGCGCCAACCACCGCGAGCGCCGTCGTCAGCATGTAGAGTCCAATCGTTTTGAGACCCATTCTTTTGAGGTGTTCAACTGAGCCGAGACCTAAAATGGCCACAAAAATGCTTGAAAAAACGAGTGGTACGACTAACATTTTCAAGAAGTACACGAAAGCCGTGCCTATCACTTTTTGTTGCAACGCCAGTTCTGGAAAAAAGATTCCAAAGGCGCCTCCAAGAATTATGCCGACGACGACGAGCGTGTTTGTAGTGGCGTATTTTTTTATTTTTTGAATCAACTTTTTTCCTCGAAGACGTTTTGTATGGCGATTTTAGCGCTTATTGACTTAAAGCAGATGCTTCTTTATCCAGCGGGACAATACGTACAAGCCCCAGACGTGCTGTTTGAAACTCCCTTTGGAAGCCGTTTGCAAGTACTCTTGGAGTTTGTCGCGCTTGAACATGCCCGTTTGCTCGTTCACTTCATGGATGAGTTCTATCTTTTTGGAGTTTACGAGGTACTCCATGTAGGGGTTTGAAAAACCTTTTTTCTTTCGGCTCAATATGCTTGCGTCCAAGTAAGGTTTCATTATATGTTTTAAAAGCGATTTGGTGACGCCGTCTTCGTATCTGAGTTTTGGGTCCAGACTAAAAACCGTCTCGACGAGTTTGTGGTCCAAAAAAGGAGTTCTCGATTCGATGGAGTGCGCCATGCTCACGCGGTCGAGTTTCGTCAAAAAATGCTCCGCTTGAAAGACGTTGAGGTCGACGTAGCTGTACCAAACGCTCTCGTCCTCATGAGCGGAACTCTCAAACCTGTCTCTATATGCTTTGAGATACTTCAGGGAGTCGTTGTCTCTCACGTTTCTTCTCATGAGGTCGTTTTTCTGCAAATCCGTAAATTTGTCGCCGGACGTGCGAAAGAGTAGGGTGTTATCAAAGACGCGCTTGTACCACTCCCACTCTCTGTTCATGGAAAAATTCGCGCGAAAATACTTTTTGAGCCAATTCTTGTGCGCCAAACTTGAAGCGCCCTCTATGTCGAGATACTCGAAATATTGCCTATATCCCAAAAAGAGCTCGTCGCTTCCCTCTCCGCTCATGACGACCTTGAAGCCGTCTTTTTTGATTTGCTCAAAAAGCAGATAGAGGGGGATGGCGGCGGGGTCGTTGAGCGGCTCGTCGAGCGCGTCGAAAACTTTTTCGCTCGCGTCCATGAACGCGTCTTGGTCTATCTCGACTTGGGTGTTTTTCAAGCCCAAAAAATCGGCGCTTTGTTTGGCGTTCGCCCTCTCGTCGTATTTTGAAAACTCTTTGTACCCGAGGGTGTACGTCGGCAGATTTAGCCCCCGTTTCTTGGCGAAATAGTTTATGGTCGCGCTGTCTATTCCGCCTGAAAGAAGCGAAGCGATCGGCGCGTCCGCGTCCAAACGCGTGGCTATGGACTCTTCCAAAGCCGCTTCAATTTTGGCGATGGCGTCGTTTTTGTCCGTAATGACGTTTGGCTCTTGGGATAAAACGTCATAGTATCTTTGGACGTCGACGTTGCCGTCTTTGAACGTCAAAAATTCGCCCGCGGCCAATTTCTTGACGTTTTTGAAAAAAGTGAAAGGCGGAGTCGGAGCCAAAAAGGAGAGGTAACTCATCAACGCGTCGTCGTCCATCTCCTTTTTTTTCAAAAATGGGAGCAGGGCTTTTATCTCCGACGCGTAGACGAACGCATCGCCGTTGAGGTAAAACATCGGTTTTTTTCCGAGTCGATCGCGAAAAAGATGGAGGGTCTCTCCATCCATCAAGGCTATGGCGAACATTCCGCGTAAGCGTTGGACAAAGGAGACTCCCCATTTGAGATAGGCTGCGATGACGACTTCCGCGTCGCCTTGAGATTCAAACTCGAAATCCAACTCCAACTCTTTTTTAAGCTCTTTGTAGTTGTAAATTTCGCCGTTGAACGAGAGCAAAACGTCGCGACGTTTCAAAGGTTGATGGCTTCTCTCATGAAAATCCACGACGCTCAGCCTTTGATGAGCGAAAAAAACTCTTTGCGTTTGCGTAACGCCGCAATAATCGGGACCTCTATGCGTTAAAGAAGAGAGAGCGGATTTAGCTTTTATTTCGTCGTATTCACCAATAATTCCAAATATCGCGCACATTATAAGCCTTTAAAATAATGTTGATATTGTAGTATAATATATCGCTAATTTATTTTAAAGGATACTCATGGAGAAAGAAGATTTAATCCAAAAGTACGTGTCGTCGCTTAACGCAAAAGATTACTTGTGTGATTTTGAAGATGTCGAAACGCTAATAGAAGAACATTTGGCGCAACTTCAATTCTCAAGCGTTCGAGTGCTGTTGCAAGAAGAGGTATCATTGGATTTAGGCGACATAGTGCGCAACCTTGTGATTGATAAGCGGGGTGGTTACTGTTTTGAGCATAACAAACTGGTTTATGAAACTCTAAAACATATGGGATTTTTAGTCCAAGCGGTCGGCGCTCGCGTAGTGAATAACGAAAATATGGAAGTCCCTAAAACGCATAGAGTTACGGTATGGACGTATAAAAGCGTACGCTATTTGATAGACGTGGGCTTTGGGTTTTCTTCGCCAACTCTTCCGGTAAAGTTTGGCGAGCATTTTACGACAACGAGATTGGGAGTGACTTATCATATTTCACAGCAGTCGAATGAAAATTTTACTTTGAATATAGTAAAAGAAGATGTTTATCACCCTCTTTACACCTTTGACATGTGTGATTACAATGAAGCTGATTTTGAAATGGGAAATTTTTACTCCTACAAAAATCCCAACGCGAAATTTGTAAAGAACCTTGTTCTTAGCGCGGTTTTAAAAGAGGAAGTTCGTTCACTACGCAACGGCGCGTATCAAAAAATCTCGCTTGACGCGGTAGAGGAAATCAATATCGAAACTTTTGAAGAACTAAAAAACGTCTTCTCCAATGATTTTAACTACGAGTTGGAAGATAAAGACCTTTTGTATCTGTACGACAACTTTTGCAAAGCGTCTACAGGAAAGTAAATTTGTTCGGCGTCTAATAGAAATAACGACAACCGTTTTCATTTAGGGCGGATGAATAAGAAATTGGCTAGAATGTCGCCAAATTATACGCAAAGAAGGAAGTTAAGCAATGAATAAGCCCTTTGTTTCGCATTTACTACTCTTGTCTTTTTTAGGCGCTTTAAACGCGAGCGCCACCGAGATTGACGACTTGAAATCCATCTTGGACGACGCCACGGACTCGGTTACCAAAAAATACATGAACGTAAACTACTTGCCATCCATCGTCACGGTGATAGACGCGCAGACGTTCATGGACGCCGGAGCGCAAAACGTGGGCGAAGCCATAGGCATGTTGCCTGGAATTCAAATGCAATTAAATTTCATAGGCCAGCCAATCATAAACATAAGGGGCATTACAAACCCCGACTCCATGCTCTCTGACAAAATTAAAATCCTTGTCGACGGCGTTGCCATAAACAACGAAGGGTCTGGAAACAGCGGCTTTTACTTGGATTTTCCCATTGGTTTGGTGCAGAGAATAGAGGTGCTAAGAGGCCCCGGTTCTACCGAATATGGAGCCGGAGCGTTTTTTGGGGCGGTCAACGTCATCACAAAACTTGGCGGCCAAACTACTGAAAATCAACTTTTTTTGGGAGCGGGGAGCTACAGATACAGAACCGCCGCCACTAATTTAAACGAGAAGTCCGGCGAGTGGAAGATGTTCGCCGACGGCTATTACTCTCAAAATGAGAAATCAATCACAAA
>CALDOC010000490.1 GCA_937914675.1 uncultured Sulfurimonas sp. | reverse complement strand
GATTATTTTAGCGTAAATAAGGAATCAAAATAGAACGCTCAAGTAAAAAAGGGGGGATACTTGAGCGTTAATAAAAATCTTGAGGAGACTATAAACTCAATTGATGAAAAAGGGAATAAACATAATTGAGATGAGTAATTATAATAAATAAGAGTAAATATAAAGCTAATGTTAAGTAAACATTTGGTTAAAAGAAATTTTTAGTATACTTCCATCATGGCTTATTTATTATCTCTCTTTTACTTTTTTTATTTCGCAATCGTTGGCATTTACATAATTTTCATGCCAAAAGTGTTGGCGATGGTCGAGTATTCGCCTAGTGAAATAGGCGTTGTCTTTGGAGCCGCTCCGCTTGTGCGCTTCTTGCTTCCATTCGCTTTCACTAGAGGTTTGAAACTCAACGCTCGTCTTGTGAACGTAGCCATAGCCATTATGTTTGTCAGTTCGGTGAGCTTTTACTTCTCCCTGCGCAACTTTTACGCGCTTTTCATCGCAAACGTGGGTTTAGGCATTGGCATGAGCCTGATTTTGCCATACGTCGAGATACTCGCCTTGGAGGTGATTGGAAAAGAGAGATATGGAAAGATACGGCTTTTTGGTTCCATTGGTTTCATACTCGTGGCGCTTGTTTTGGTGAAGTTTTTAAGCTCTCCCGAAGTGGCGCTCGAGTATCTGCTTACGTCCACTTTTCTTACGTCCATCGTCGCCTTTGTCATAGTCAAAATCGTGGGTAAAACCAAGAAGATGGAGCAAACCGCGCAAAACGACGTCGCTCTCTTTAAGCATTGGAAACTATGGCTTTCACTGATGCTCATGCAAGTGAGTTTTGGAGCTTTTTACAACTTTTTCACCATCTATGAAACTTCCTATGGCGTTAGTTTGGACATGACCGTAAACTTGTGGGTTTTTGGCGTTTTGGTCGAGATACTCATGCTGTTTTTTCAAGGTAAATTGTTGAAATTAAATCTGCTTTTAATACTGGAGATTACAACTTTTTCAGCCGTGATACGATGGCTTACGCTCTATCTCTTCCCTCAAAATCTAGCCGTTTTGTTTTTTGCCCAATCCCTGCACGCCCTCTCCTTCGCGCTATTTTACTCGGCGGCGATTAGCTACTTGCATCAACTCTACTCTAGCAAAGTCTTGGCGCAACAGTTTTTTTCTGGAGTGACGTTTGGACTAGGCGGTTTCATAGGCGCTTTAGGATTTGGCTACGTCTATGAGTATTTCCCGACGTACATATTTTTAGTCGCGTCGTTTGTGGCTTTTTTATCATTTTTATTTATCTATTTATGGAAAAAACAAATTTTTAGGAGTGTATATGCATGACAATAATTTAAAGACGGAGTTAGCGAGAACTAACGCCTCTGAAGCTAAAGAGAGTGAATCTGAACAAGCAAAAATGCCAAGGGAACAGGCGCTGCGCGAGAGCGAGGCAAAGCTTCACAGCATCACCGCTTCAACGCAAGACGCAATCTTGATGATGGACAACGATGGAAAAATCTCCTATTGGAACGAGGCGGCTGAGAAAATCTTCGGTTATTCCAAAAAAGAAGCGATTGGACAAATATTGCATACGTTTATCACGCCAAAGAGGTTTTTAGCGGCGCATGAAATCGGTTTTATCCATTTCAAAAAAACGGGAGAAGGTCCAGCCGTTGGAAAAACGCTCGAACTATTCGCGCTAAAAAAAGACGCTACCGAGTTTCCCATAGAGCTTTCGCTCTCAGCGACTATGATAGATGGTTTGTGGAACGCCGTTGGAATTATCCGTGACATTAGCGAACGAAAAAAGATGGAAAAAGAGCTAAAACTCAACGAAGAAATGATGCTCGCCCAATCAAAACAAGCGGCTATGGGAGATATGATATCTATGATCGCCCATCAGTGGAGACAGCCTCTTAGCGTCATAAGCATGAAGGTCAACAACCTGCAAGCGTCGATTGAGCTCGAAGAAGAGATAACAAGGGATGATCTCTTAAACCACGCAAGCTCCATTCATAAACAACTCAAACAACTCTCTGAGACAATTGACAATTTTAGAAACTTTTTCAAGCCAGAGCAATCAAAAGAGCAAATAACGATTAAGGAAGTTTTAAAAGGCGCTCTTAACATAATCGGCTCAAGTTTAGAGAACAACAACATTGCGTTAACTATAAAAAACGACACAAATAATTCTTCATTTCTCAATAAAGCTTCGTTCATACAAGTTTTACTCAATATTATAGGCAACGCGAAAGACGCCCTACTAACTAAAGAAGTAGAGCAAGCGGCAATCGACATAACCGCTTCTGAGGAAAATGAAACAATTACCATATCCGTCTGTGACAACGCGGGTGGAATTCCAGAATCCATTATAAACAAAATAGACGAACCCTATTTTACAACCAAACAACAACTCAACGGCACGGGACTCGGTTTGTACATATCGCGCACAATCGTGGAAAAGCATCTTTTTGGAACTCTTTCATGGCATAACGAAGAGAAAGGCGCCTGTTTTGTGATTGTTTTAAATTTAAAGCTTCTTAATTAAGCCTTAAAAATAACGGTTTTGTTTCTCCCGCCGTTTTTGGCTTGATAAAGCGCGGTATCCGCTTTTTTTATCAAAGACGCCACGTTCTCGTTGCTTTCGTCGTCAAAAGTGGCTACGCCCAAACTAACGGTTTTTTGTCCAACTTGTTCAAACTCGAAAGCTTCGATGACCTTTCTAATTTTTTCGGCCAAGACGAACGCGGATTCGCTTGTCGTCTGAGGACAAACGATGATAAACTCTTCCCCCCCGTATCTTCCGGAAATATCGGATTTTCTACAACTGTCCGTCATAAGTTTCGCGGTTTTAGCCAAAACGGAGTCTCCCACTTGATGTCCGTAAACGTCGTTGACGATTTTAAAATGGTCGATGTCTATCATAATCACGGAAAGTCCGTAGGAGTGTCTTTTGTGAGCTTCGACTTCTATTTTGATAAATTCGTCAACCATTCTTCTGTTGTATATGCCTGTCAACGCGTCGATGGAAGCCATTTTTTCCAGCTTTTTTTTCGCGGTGATTTCAATGCCCAAGGAGACGAAAGATTCTATTTTGTTATTCTCGTTAAACGTTGGAATTATCTTTTGTTCGAGCCAGTAAACCTCTCCGTCTTTCGTTTTGTTTTGAATCTCTCCGGACCAAGTTTCGCCTTTTAAAATGGTTTTCCACAACTCTTTAAAAAGAAACTTGTCCTCGTTGGGATGTCGGACGACGTTCATCTTTTTTCCGATAAGTTCGGTTTTTGAATACCCGGAGGATTTTTCAAACGCGGAACTCACGTCGAGGATGACGCTGTCGGTTTTTGTCGTGGCGCTAATGACGTATTTGTCGATGATAACTCGAAATTCATCAAGTTTGTCATGCGCCTTTAGAAGCGCTTTTTGTATTTTCACGGGGGTTTTGGAGATCTGCGTCGCGACTATGAAACTCAAAACGATCGTTAGCGCCAAAACGATAGTCGCCGTCTTTATTTTCTCGTTTATCAAACTCTCTTCATATTTTTCTTTTGTTTTTAAAATGAAAACGGCGTCGTCCCCATTGTTTAGAATATTTCCAATTTTGTAGGCGTATACGCCTTGGGCGCTCAATCCCTCTGGAAAATCCTCCACTAAATTTCTAGGAACGTTTTTATATTTGTTGAATGAAAAATTATTGTCGGGATGCATGACGTAGTTTCCGTCCGCGTCGATTATAAAATGCTCAAACGCCGAAGAGTTTCCAATGGAAGCGAACAAATCTTTTATCATTATATTGACTACGACCATGCCTATGAAATCGCCGTTTGCAAAGAGAGGAGTTGCGACTCTCATGGTTGGTTTGCATGGGACTTCCACTACTCCATTCTCTATGTTCAAATCCATTTTGGAACGCCAAATCGCTGGCGTCTTCATCTTGGAAACTATCTTGAAGTACTCTCTATCGCTTTTGTCTTGGAGTTCCTCTTTGGCTACGACAAAAGGTTTGTCGTCTTCTTTTTCTCTATCGATTCTTACGAGTTCTTTGCCGTCTTTATCTAAAAGTCTCGCCTGCACGATTTTATTTTGAGCGCTTGCGAGCGTTAAAAACACTCGTTCAAGTTCTTGAAGCTTGTTCGCGTCTTTCGCTGGAAAAAACGTTGCAACGGTTTCATTTGTGGCGAGCGCTTTGACGACGTTGTCCATGTTTTTAAGAGACGGTTTTAAAATCGTACCCGCTTTTATGTCAAAAATTTCTACCGCTTTGGCGTCGGTACTTTTATGAATATCGCTAATTTGAAACATATAATTCGCAATCGATCCAAAAGAAGAGATAACTATGCCAAACGTTATAAAATAAATCATGAAGTATTTATGAAAATTTCTTTGAGTCATATAAATTTTTACCTTGTTATAATTTGTTGTGAGTTAAAATTATACTAAAATAATTCATAAATTGCCATTTTTACTTAGAAATGATGGCTTCTACTCCTGTTCAAAGCATCCCAAGATGAAGTCTCGCCTCGTCGCTCATGCTCTCTTTTGACCATGGGGGATCGAAAACCAAATTCGCGTCGATTGTCAGGTTTGGTTCGTCCTCTATGAGCGAGCCGACGTTGCGAACTTGTTCGAGTATGCTCTCACTCACCGGACAGGTCGCGGAGGTGAGGGTCATCGTGACCACGCATCTGCTTCCGGCCGTCTCTTTGGCGCAGTCTATGGAGTAGATGAGCCCCAAGTCGTAAAGATTTACCGGAATTTCCGGATCGTAAATATCTTTTAATTTTTCTATGATTTTTTCTTTTAACGTGGCGAATTTCATTTTTTCTCCTCTTGACATGTTTTGGCGTAATTGTAGATGACGTTTAAAAACGCTTCCATTCCTTGTTGGCGCACGGGGCTTAGAAGCTCCACGACGCCCATCTCACTGAGAAGTTTTGAGTCGAAAGAGAGAATTTCTTCCGGCGTTCTCTCGTTAAAAATACTCAGTAAAACCACCATCATCCCTTTGCCGATGATGGAGTCGCTCTCTCCCTCAAACAAAACTTTTCCATCTTTGAACTCTTTGCTCAGCCACGCGAGGGAAGAACAACCGCTTATGATATTCTCATCCGTTTTTTTACTCGCGTCGAGCTTAATCGCCTCTTTGGAATAATCTAAAATATAGTCGAGTTTACCATCATTGTCGTCAAAAAGGTTCAAGTCCTCTTTGTAAAGTCGCACCTGTTCTTCCATCGTCATCTTGAGCTCCTAAACGTAATACGCGGCTTCAAAGTCCGCGTGAATCTTGTCAAAGGCTTCGCCCTCTCCAAGCGTCTCTATAAGAGTGTTCGCAAACGCCAACACCAACATTTTTTTCGCGTCGTCAAGCCCCACTCCGCGTGAGCGAAGATAAAAAAGCGTCTCCTCTTCGAGTTGTCCTATCGTCGAACCATGAGAGGCTTCTAACTCGTCGGTGTAGATTTCCAACTGAGGTTTAGCGTACATGTGCGCATGCTCTCCCAAAAGTATCGCTTTTGAATTTTGCTTCGCGTTGGAGTATTTGGCTTCATGACCGACCATAATCTTGCCGTCGAAAATTCCTGTCGCTTTGTCTTTTAAAATAGCGCGAGCCTCATGAACGCTTTTTGCGTAGGGCTGATTGTGGTTGATGTGAACGACGTTCCCACGACGAGCCTCTTTTGTCGCCAAAAGGAGATGTTGCGCGTCCGTCCAAGCGTAGTTGTCCAAATCTATCTTGTACAGATGCAATGCCAAACCGCTCCCAAAATCAAATGTTTTAAGCTCTATGGCGCCCTGTTTTGCGACGTTGTACCGATGGGAACCTATAACGACCGCGTTGTCAATCTCGGCGTTTTCATGTCGTACCCAACGCAGCGTCGCGTCTCGCGCCACTTCCGCGTCGACTCCATAAAGCAAGAGCGCGTTTTGACTCTCTTTTATGTCAAAAGTCTCCATTATTTCCACCCTACCGTTTGGCGGCGTCGTCACGCAAAGGCGATACGCGAAAAGTCTCTCTTTCTCGCTTATCCTATGCTCTATCTCAACGACCGCGTCCGCGTCAATCTCCAAACGTATGACGCTTTTGGAAAGAACGTGCGACATAAAATAGAGCGCGTCGTAATGCTCCTCGTCGGCTTTAAAATCCTCTTCAAAACTTATCTTTACGTTTTTTGGAGACTCCACGACCACGCCGTTTTCAATCACGACTCTCGAACCCTCTTTCGGCTCGACTTGTTTCGCCTCTTTAAAAGCGTACTCTTTTGCGAGAAGCGGCTTGATGGCGAAGTTTTTATACTGCTCCGTTTTGTTGCCCGGTATTCCTAGCTCGCTCAAACGCTCGTAAAGCGGATGACGCGCGTCGGCAAGCGATAATGTTACGGCTTGCATTATAAATCCTTTTGAACTGCCTGATAACCCTCGGCTTCAAGTATTTTTACAAGCTCAGGGCCACCGGTTTTAACGATTTTTCCATCTTGCAAGATGTGAACGTAATCTGGATGGATGTAATCGAGTATCCTGCTATAGTGCGTGATGACCAAAAACGTTCGCTCGCCGTTTTTCATTCTGTTGATGCCCTCTGAAACCGACTTAAGGGCGTCGATGTCAAGTCCGGAATCAATCTCGTCAAGAATGATGACTTCGGGCTGTAAAATCTCCATCTGCAAAATCTCGTTTCTTTTTTTCTCACCGCCTGAAAAGCCGTCATTCAAAGCTCTTGAAATCATGTCGGGCTTCATGCCGAGTTGTTCGATATGCTTTCTCATGAGCTTTAAGAACTCCGCGGCGTTCGTCTCTTTTTGCCCATGGTGTTTCTCTTTGGCGTTAAGCGCGTTTCTCAAAAAGTAGGCGTTGTTCACTCCCGGTATCTCGACTGGGTTTTGAAAGCTTAAAAAAACTCCCTCCAACGCTCTCTCCTCTGGCTCCATCTCTAAAAGATTTTTGCCTTTGTAGATAATTTCGCCCTGAGTCACTTCCACGTCGTAATGCCCGACTATCGCCTTGGAAAGCGTTGATTTACCAGCGCCGTTCGTTCCCATGATGACGTGAATCTTGCCTTTTTGCAGTTCTAAATCCAATCCTTTTAGGATCTCCTTGTCGCCAATTTTCGCATGCATATTTTTAATGTTCATCATCCTACGCTCCCTTCAAGAGTTAAATTTAAAAGTTCTTTCGCTTCAACCGCGAATTCCATCGGTAATTGAGTAAATACCTCTTTGCAAAAACCATGCACTATCATCGAGACCGCGTCCTCTTCGCTTATGTTGCGTTGGCGAAGATAAAAGAGTTGCTCGTCGCTAATCTTTGAGGTCGTCGCTTCATGCTCTATCTGCCCAAAAGAGTTTTGAGACTCCAAGTATGGAAAAGTGTGCGCGCCGCAATTTGGACCGATAAGCAAACTGTCGCACTGACTATGGTTGCGAGCTCCCGACGCGTTTGGCGAGACTTTGACCAAACCTCTATAAGTGTTTTGGCCATGCATCGCCGAGATGCCTTTTGAGACGATGGTTGAACGCGTGTTTTTTCCGATGTGTATCATCTTCGTGCCCGTGTCGGCTTGTTGCGCTTTTGAGGTCACCGCCACGGAGTAAAACTCTCCAACCGAGTTGTCGCCTTTAAGAACGCAACTTGGGTATTTCCACGTGATGGATGAACCCGTTTCGACCTGAGTCCAAGAGATTTTTGAGTTTTCTCCCTCGCAAAGTCCGCGTTTTGTCACGAAATTGTAAATCCCGCCCTTTCCTTTTTCATCGCCGGGATACCAGTTTTGAATGGTGGAGTATTTTATCTCCGCGTTTTTGTTCGCTATGAGTTCCACAACCGCCGCGTGAAGCTGATTTTCATCGCGCTGCGGAGCGGAACACCCCTCGTTGTACGAGACGTAACTTCCCTCGTCCGCTATGATTAAAGTGCGCTCGAACTGTCCGGTGTTTTTCGCGTTGATGCGAAAATACGTGGAGAGTTCCATGGGACATCTCACTCCCTTTGGAACGTAAACGAAAGTCCCGTCGGTAAACACGGCAGAATTTAAAGTCGCGAAATAGTTGTCCGTCATCGGCACCACTGAGAACATGTATTTCTTCACGAGTTCGGGGTGTTCTCTCATAGCTTCTGAGATGGAGCAAAAGATGATGCCCAAATCCATCAAAGTTTTTGAGTAAGTCGTTTTCACCGAAACGGAATCAAAAACCGCGTCTATCGCAATCCCCTGAAGCATCTTTTGCTCTTCGAGTGGAATGCCGAGTTTTTCGTACGCTTCCAATATTTTTTCATCCACTTCGTCAAGACTGTTTGGCGCTTGTTTTGGCGCTGAAAAGTAAGAGACGCTTTGATAATCCACTGGCGTGTAATCAAGCTGAGCCCAATGAGGCTCACTCATCTCTTCCCATTTACGCAAAGCTTTTATGCGTAAATCGAGCATCCATTCAGGTTCTTCTTTCTTGGCGGAGATAAATCGTAAAACGCCTTCGTTCAAACCTGGCGCCACGGTATCAGCTTCAATATCGACGCTAAAGCCAAGTTTGTACTCTTGAGAAAGAATCTTGTCAACTTCTTCTTGTGCCATCTGGTAACTCCTTTATTGATTTGTATTTTGAGAGTGTATGATAAACAAGACTAAAATTGTCTTAATTAGAAGTGGTATGTAAAATTGTTAAGTTAAACTAATGAACTTCTTGCAAAAAGCCCAATCTATAGTTTTCACTTTAAGGGATTTTGCGCTGGAATGTTACTCATTGATTTGGAAAAGTCAAGAATATGACTTTATTCCAGCTCTTCACAACAAACCATCTCCCAACCATTAAAAACCAGTACGATTTTGATATATCTCTCACCCATATCATACTGTTGGAGTTGTTTTTTCGCTTGTAGT
>CALDOC010000489.1 GCA_937914675.1 uncultured Sulfurimonas sp. | reverse complement strand
CTTTTTGGGTTAAAAAGCCTCTCGCTTTTTAAGTTTTGATTATTACGTCTCAGCTTCCATGCCTTTGACATTACTTATTATCGACATATATAAAAAAATCTTTACGAAACGCGCTGAAAAAATATATTTAATTATTTAACCTTTTTTAGCTACACTTCCGAAATCAAAAAACAACTATACTATATATAGGAATAATAATTTGGACTTAATAATCGTAGAGTCACCAGCTAAAGCTAGAACTATAAAAAATTTTTTAGGCAAGGGATATGAGGTTATAGCCTCAAAAGGTCACATAAGAGACTTGCCTAAATCTCGTTTTGGAATCACCATCGAAGAAGGAACCAACCATCTCGTTCCCGCTTACTCCGTCGCCAAAGAGAACGCCGCTACGGTTAAAGAGATAAAAGATCTTGCTAAGAAAGCGGACATCGTCTATATCGCGACCGATGAGGATCGCGAGGGTGAAGCCATTGGTTGGCATATCGCGCAAGCCATCAAAAAAGACCCAGCGGAGCTTCCTCGCATCGTCTTTCATGAAATCACAAAAACCGCCATCACGCATGCGCTCGAGTCCGCCCGTAAAATAGACATGGACATGGTCAACGCGCAACAAGCGCGCCGCATGCTTGACCGCGTCGTGGGCTATAAACTTTCACCCCTACTCGCTAGCAAAATCCAAAAAGGCCTCTCGGGAGGTCGCGTCCAATCTTCAACTCTTAAACTCGTCGTTGAGCGCGAACGTGAGATAAAAGCTTTTATTCCCGTCGAATACTGGAGTTTAGACACTCTCTTTAAAAAAGACGTAGACGCTTCGCTTATCTCTCACAAAGGCGATAAAATCTCTAAAATGTCCATTGAGAACAAAGAGCAAGCCGACAATATTACCTCAAGCGTAAAGGCTGATAGTTTTATCATCGCCAAAATAGAGACAAAAGAGAGAAAAAGCTCAACGCCTCCACCTTTTATGACGTCGACTCTACAGCAAACCGCGTCAAGCAAAC
>CALDOC010000488.1 GCA_937914675.1 uncultured Sulfurimonas sp. | reverse complement strand
AAAAACCGTAAATTATTTACCGTTATCGATCAGCAAACTATTGATATATCTGAATTAAGCGAATTATTAAAAAATAAAAAAGATTACTATATAAGTATTGAACAAGATGAAGTTATAGATGAAAAAATTTCTCTTCAATCGCTAATTAAAAATGATAGCGTCATTAAAAACTCCATTTTACGCAAACTAAACGAGTCCCTTCATTCAAAGCAGATTATTTTTAATTACCTTCGCTTGCCAAACAATAAAAATGATGAAACAACGACGTATCAGATTGATGGCGTGTATGAAAACGAGTATTTAAAGTCACTTAGATTAATTAATAATTGGGATATGATTAAAAGCTCCACTACAAATAAATTTTCTCTTTTTAGCATATCTAAGCAGTGCGTGACAGAAGAGAGTTACTTCTCTATTCATACCTATTCTGACAAAATTACGATATTGGCGATTCATAAAGATATATTGATTTTTAGTCGTTTAAATACAATTATAGCCAACAACGCAGAGACTCGCCAAATGAACATGGTGGACGAAATCACGCAAACAATCGCATACGTCCAACAACAATTTCGTGATATTGAATTTTCATTAATCGCTCTTAGTGGCTCCATAGGAATAGACGACGTTATTCCAGAACATATTTTCATGTCGTCGAATCTTAGAATTACGGTCTTATATCCAAACACTTTCGTAAGTGGTTTTACAGACGAAGAGCCCCAACATTACATTTTCGCGTTGGGAAGTTGGTTTATACCAAAAAAATTTCAATTTTTACCAAACATAATTTTTGCTCGTAGGCAGTATAATCTTTTCTCCAAAATTTTATTAGTTGCTTCTACCATAATAGTTCTGAGTATCTTGTCATTTACATATGAAAAATTTAATTCTTACTCCACGCTACTAGAAAATTATGAAACTATTAAAGACAAACTCGTTAAAATCGCGCACCATACGGACACCTATTCCAAAGAGGAACTTAAAAAAAGTTTGAAACACATTCAAATGGCGGAAAAATATCTACAGTACCACCCTTCTGATATGACGTACTCTTTAAAAGCACTCATTGAGCTCCAAAAACCAGAAACTCTCCATTGGCGATATCTTGATGACAATCTTCTTTTTGACGCGACGTTTAAGAAATCTTTCAATAGTCTTAATTCACTTTATCAATTTGAAAAAAAGTTTTATAAAGAGTTTAAAAATATGGATTCTAATTTCACAAATAAATATTCAACGCAGACTGATTACACAAAAATGATTTTTTATACGGTGGTCAGTATTGAAAACAACAAAGAAATTCAACCAGAGCAAACAAGGCGAAAGAGAAGATAATGATCAATATTTTTGCAATCACCTTTAACCTTCTACTATCCGTATTAATGCTGGCGTTAATAACTTGGTTTGAGCAAGAAGAGATTAAAATAACAGTGATAAATCAGGAGCATCAAGAAGATATAAAAAAGTTACAAAAAATTGTTCAAATAAACTCATGGCTTAAAGACGTTGTGCAACCCATGATAAAAGTGCAACCAAGTAGTTCGGAAGAAGCTAATGAGTATTTAATTAAATATTTTGATGAAAATTTCATAGACTATAATCTCCTCATAAAAAAATATCTTTATGAAGACGAGGGCGTTAAAAACATTGACCTATCATATAAAATCAATACGAACGACATCGACAAACTTATCGGTTTTGTAAAAATGGAATACAAAAATGGATTCTTGGAATTTAAAGAACTCACAATGGATGATAAAGGGCTAACTGGCGTTTTTCAATTAATACAGCCTTACCAAGAGGATGATAATGCGTCTAACTAACAAACAGGCTCTGACGTTAATTTTTCCTTTTGTCGTCTCTTCTATAATTTATATGTTTGACGTGGAAATAGTGAGCAATATTCATCATCTTTTTCCAATATACGAGGAGTATTCAAATAAAGTTTTAAGTGAAAAGACAGACACTTATCTAGAAATTGAGAAAAAATACAAACTATATAAAAATATAAACAATAAAATAGAACTAAGAAAAACAAATGCTCGATGGATAGCTGAAAACCTCTTTTATGACAAGCAAGAGAAAGTGATAGTTGAGCTAAGCTCAAAGAAAAAAAACAATGCGAAATCATATGCGTATCAACTAAAAATTGTTTATCCTAATGAAAAAATTGCTATAATAAACGACTTAACAGTAAGAGAGGGCACTCTGATTCCTGGGGCAAAAGTTATTAAAATTCAAAATAATCGTGTTTTACTGCAATATAAAAAAGGATTAAAATGGCTCTATTTGTTCAAATAGGATTACTCTCGTTATTACTTATCGGATGTTCAAATCATACCGAACCCTCTATAAAAAGTTCCAAACTTGGAGAAACGTCAGAAATTAAAAAAGCTGAGCAAGAGATTCAAGCGTTCAAAGATTCATACAAAACCAGCGCTGTTCCAGCCATGATTCTTCCACCTGTTTATCAAGAAATTTCAGTGTTTGACGATCAAAAAATCACCTTTTCAGCTCAAAGGGCAAATTTTGAGTCCGTCATGTACTCAATATCAAATTTGTCAGGCTTAAATTTGATTATAGACAAAGACGTCGATAAAAATATCCCTATCACTATTTCAGTTAAAGACGCGTCTCTGGAAGACGCGCTTGACGTAATTATGGACATATCTGGTTGTTTCTACGTTCTAAAGGGCAATATTCTACATGTAAAACAATTCGCGCAAAAAAGCTTTATGATTCCATATATACATTCCACGACGTCATTTACAACGGATCTTGGTGGCGATATGCTAAGTTCCGCGAGTTCTGGTGGCTCTTCAGGTGGTGGAGGTAGTAGTTCTGCAGGGGTTAAAGGTGAATTTAAACTCAAGTATAACAATCCCTTAGAGACAAATGATTTTTATGGTCAATTAGAAAAAAACCTAGCTTCTCTTATTAGCGTCGATGGCAAATATACGCTCAACAGGTTTAACGGCATTTTAAACGTATATGACAAAATAGCAAACTTAAACGCCATTGAAAGCATGATAAAAAGAATTAAAAAACAGTCTAACAAACAAGTGCTGATTGAAGCGAAAATCTTAGAAGTTGTTTTGAACGAGAATCATCAACTTGGGATTAATTGGGAATCAGTTGCATACAGTATTTCGTCTAGCGCCGACAAGTTGCTACTACAACAAACATTAGGTTTAAATGGCGCTGTCGCTGGAACTATATCTTATAATACGAAATATTTTTCAACTATAATATCCGCGCTTGACGAATCTGGAAACGTGGAAACGTTGTCAAATCCAAGCGTTAACGTTTTAAGTGGACAATCGGCCGTAATTTCTTCTGGCAAACTAGTTCCTTTTTGGGAAAAAGAGGTGCAAACTACGCAAGGAACGGGTGGTTCCGCGAGTACGAGTGAGGTGACCTATAATCGCAGAGACGTTTTACATGGCGTGACCATGGGAGTCACTCCCACCATCATGGAAGATGATCAAATAATGTTAAACATTATCCCTATTACGTCGAGCATTGAAGACACGATTGATTATACGGATGAAGATGGAAAATCAGTGGCGTCCGCTCCTCTTTTAAACATCAAAGAGATTGGAACCGTCGTCTTCGCCAAAGACAACTCTTTAGTTTTGATAGGTGGATTAATTAATAATACCATATCAAAAAAAGAGGATAAAATCCCTTGGTTAGGAGACATTCCTTGGCTTGGTGGGCTTTTCAAAAGAACTATTGCAAAAGATGAAAAACGAGAACTTGTCATACTTCTTAGACTGAAGATAAAGGGAAATGAGTGATAAAGCTACTTATTCTATGCTGTTTTTCTTTAGCTATTTTTGCTTCGGACGTCGTCATAGGCGCAACGGAACAACAAAAAGACAATAATTCAGTTTACACCATACAGTTGTTCTCATCGAGTAATCTAAAATCAGCTCAAAAAACGCTCAAAAAAGTTCCCCAAGCGCTTCAAAATAAAACGCGTTTATATAACGTTGGCAAGTACGTCGCTTGTAGATATTCTCAAAGATTGTCTTATGATGAAATAAAGGCGGATTTAGAGAAATTTAGCGCAACTGATTTTAACAAATCCATTATTATAAAATCAACGATAGGGCATATGAAAGTGGCTCTAATTCCTGACGACAAGAATAATATTAATAATACTTCACAAAATAACACTAAAAATAAGACAAATAAAATATCTAAATTTGACAAATCAAATCTTTTGCTCAAAGCTAAAAGCGCTTATAACAAAGGCAGTGAAAGTGAAACTATGATATATTATGAGATGCTACTCGCTTCTGGAGTGACAAACCAAAAAATCAAAAATAATCT
>CALDOC010000487.1 GCA_937914675.1 uncultured Sulfurimonas sp. | reverse complement strand
TGTTATTGTTGGGTGGGGCTTGAGTTATGGATTTATTTGGGTATATTATGTATCAAATTAAATTATGCTTTTTTTGATATACTTTTACAAAGGAATAAGTGATGAGTTCAGCCCTCGATAGATTGAAAAATTTGACAAATAAAATTTCTGCTTATGAGATGGCTAGAAAAGAAAATATGACTTTTTTAAGAAAATTATACGTGGAAATTGGGATAGACAAAAAGGTTGACTTGTTTGAAGAACTTTTTGAACTTAAAGCTATAAATTTATCGGGGGCTTCTTTGCTCAATGATAGTTTAGGTGAGATAAAAAAAGGCAAATATCTTCAAGTATTAGCGATTAGCTACGATAAAGAGGCGGTTGTAAAGAGTAAAAATAGATCGTTGGCGTATTTTGGCAGAGTCGAGAACGTTGATGAAGCGTTAAAGAATAAAGTTGTGGAATTTATCATACGCTATCGCTTCGAGAAAAGTTTTATGACGCTAGAACGTTATTATGACATGTTGGAACCTTTTAGGAAAAGCGGTGAGTAAATTTTACTTTCTTCTTTGGATAGGATGGTTTCTGAGACTTACGTTTTTTAGTCTACTCGGCGCGTCGTTTCTCTCTTTTTTGGTTACCGTATTTATCTATATGAGTCATGCAACGCAGAGTTTAACGGATGAAGCGTATACGGCGCTTTTTTCTATATTTAAGTTTTGGTTTGTGACTTTGTGGAGTCTAACCCTCTTAATATCTCTGTTTAGAAGTTTAAAATATATCTTTAACAGTTGCATCAATGGATATAAATTAACTTTAATTAGATGTTATAAAGACGATAAAAATGAACTTATTGAAGTAGTGGGTTTTGGCGATTTGCTGCCAGTTTGGAGAAAATGGCTAACGCTTTTGATGTGGTTAGTTGGAAGCGAGATGATTTTAGCGCTTGTTTTCATGCAGACATTTACCTCTTACGACGCTATTTTTGATTGGTTTAACGTTTACGTTTTATACGCTTTTATTGGAGTGGCTGGATACTTTTCATTTGTCTTTCTGAGCGCGAGATGCAAACGAGTAAGGGTGAAAAAATGCTGATATTTATCGATATTGAAACTACTGGATTATCTCATGAAGATAAAATATGCTCAATAGCCCTCATAAACCTTGATACAAAAGAGTACAAACAAGAGTTGATAAATGAGGGCAAAAAGATACCTCCTCAAGCTTCTAGCGTACACCATATAACAAATGAGATGATAAAAAACAAATCAACGTTCAAAGAGAGCGCAATCTATAAATACTTACAAGATAATAATTGCGATGAACACACGTTGGTCTCTCCTCATATAAAATTTGATTTAGAAAAACTTGTCTCCTCTGGCTTTGTTTGGAAGGGTGACGTCATAGATACTTTGAGAGTCGCAAAGCATTTGATACCTGAATGTGAATTTTTTTCTTTACAAATTTTAAGGTATGAACTTAAGTTGTATAAAGGTGAAGAAGAAGAAAAATTAAACTTTGGAATCAAAGATGCTTTAGTCGCTCATGACGCGTTAAGCGACGCTTTGGTGAATAAGCTGCTCTTTG
>CALDOC010000486.1 GCA_937914675.1 uncultured Sulfurimonas sp. | reverse complement strand
CTCGATATACGTTGTTTCGAACATAGCGCCAATATTGTTTGTATCAATTTATCATGGCGGCGAGATATTTTACATATTTTCCATTGCGGCTTTTACCTATATGTTTGTGATGTTAAAAAGTGGATATTTGCACTATAAATCACTAAAAGAAAACATAGAATTAAAAGAAACTTTTCAAAACAGAGTTCAAGACGCGACTTCCAAACTTGAAGAAAAAAACGCTAGACTGAATGAATCTTTAACTAACTTTCAAGAGATACTCGACACTTCCATGGTAATGATCTCTTTTGAAGATGAAAATGGAATTATGGTTGACGTAAACAAATCCGCAGTCCTGAAGTTTGGTTATAAAAACAAATCGGAAATCGTAGGAACGCATGTTACAAACCATCTACCAGAGAAATCCATTCCCATAGTTTTAGAAGCGCTTGAACATGAGCTGTCTCAGCCATATGAACTCATCATAAAGAGAAAAGACGCGACTGAATTTCCCGCTCTCGTCACCGCAAAATACATTACGCTTAATGGACAAAGAGTGAGGATGAGCGTGATGATGGATTTGACAGACATAAAAGAGAAAGAGAAACTGCTTTATAAGCAATCGAAATTGGCTCAAATGGGTGAGATGATTTCCATGATAGCGCATCAATGGAGACAACCTTTAAGCGCCATAAGTTCAACAAGCGCCGCTATAAATTTAAAATCACAACTCAACACTCTCGATAAAGAGTCTTTAGAAAAGATGACGGACGACATCACTGCGTACTCTAAACACCTTAGCGAAACCATTGACGATTTTAGGAATTTTTTTAAACCAAGCAAAGAGAAAAGTCAGACTTCGTTTATCATACTTTTATCCTCTATTTTAAACATTCTTGAGGTCTCTTTAAATGATCATAATATAAAAATAGTTAAAGAGTTGCAGAGCGACGACGCTTTCGCGTCTTATCCAAACGAGCTAAAACAAGTTATATTAAATATTTTAAAAAACGCGCAAGACGCTCTTGTTGAAAACGGCGTGAGCGATGGTTTTATCAAGCTAGTAACAAAAAGAGAAGTCAACAG
>CALDOC010000485.1 GCA_937914675.1 uncultured Sulfurimonas sp. | reverse complement strand
ATTTTTAAACTTTGTCCGCGCCATGTGGTTAAATAGCTCGACGACCTCTTTTGTTGACGTTTTTTTGGATACATGAAGCGTTAAATCAACCATTGAGACGTCGGGAGTGGGCACGCGAACGCTTGTGCCGTCTAGTTTTCCAAGGAGCTTAGGCAAAACCAAACTCAAAGCTCTAGCCGCTCCCGTCGTAGTCGGTATCATGTTGATGGCTCCCGCGCGAGCGCGTCTTTTGTCGCCATCATGCTTAACGTCTAAAATATTTTGATCGTTTGTGTAAGAGTGAATGGTCGTCATAAGACCTTTTTGTATGCCATAAGCGTCATCCAATATGCTCGCTATAGGCGCCAAACAGTTTGTGGTGCATGAAGCGTTTGAAATAATTTTCTGACCGGCGTACTCTTCATGGTTTACTCCCATGACGAACGTTGGGGTTACGTCGTCCTTCGATGGAGCGGAGAGCAGCACTTTTGAAACTCCATTGTCAATATGAGCCTGAGCTAACTTTTGCGTTAAAAAAACACCCGTACACTCTAAAACCAAATCCGCTCCGCAATCGCCAAAACTTAAATTTTTAGGGTCGCTTTCGTTAAATATGCGCACGTTTTTACCGTCAATTTTGATATTCGCGTCATCAACGTCTTCCACTGAACTTTCAAAAACTCCATGGACGGAATCATACTTTAGCAAGTAAAGCATCATATCCTTACTCGCCATGTCGTTAATAGCCACAATATCTATGTCGTCTCGAGTAGAGGCGATGCGAGTGACGCATCGCCCTATCCTACCAAAACCATTTATCGCTATTTTAAGAGCCATTCTTTTTCCTATCAAAATTTTAAGTCTGTTATTTTATCCAAAATTAGTTATAATTCCCTTTAAATGGAAACTATAGCACTTTTTGGCGGCTCCTTTGATCCACCTCACATCGGTCATAAGGCAGTGATTGAGTCTTTGTTGGAATTAAAAGAAATTGATCGAGTTGTGGTTATGCCAACTTTTTTAAATCCATTTAAATCGCTCTCTCACGCGCCGTCCGAGTTAAGGTTAAAATGGCTAAAAGATATTTTTTTTAATAAAAAGAACGTTCTTGTTGATGATTATGAAGTATCTTTGGGTAGAAAAGTTGCTACGATTTCAACAGTGACTCATCTTTTAAAAAAGTATAAAAAAATTTATCTTGTAATCGGCGCGGACAATTTAGAGACTCTGCGCGAGTGGACGCGTTACCATGAGCTTAAAGATTTAGTCACTTTTATAGTCGCCACTAGAGATGATATAGAAATTCCAAACAATTTTATGACGGTTCTTGTCAAAGAAGAGATATCTTCTTCTGTTTTAAGAAACGTTATGGACAAAACAAAGTTACCAAAAGAATGCGCAAATGAAATTGCGCAACATTACAAGGAAAAAAATGAACGATAGAATAAAAAAGATAATAGACGCGCTAGACAAGCATAAAGCGGAGGCCATAGAGTCGTTTGACTTAAAAGGCAAGGATTACTTTGTCGATTATGCGATCATTGCGTCGTCACTTGGACAAAAACACACTAACGCGCTGCTTGACCATCTAAAAACTGAGCTCAAACCTGCTGAAAAATTCCATTACGTCGAAGAGAGCGGGGACTGGGTCGTTATCGATTTAGGTGACATCTTGATTCACATTATGACGCCGGAATATCGCGTCAAGTACGATATGGAAAGTTTTTTAACCGCGCTGGCGGATGATATAGAGACGAATCAAGAGTAACTTATATGGAAGTCTAGCGTGAGGACGCGCTAGGCTCATTGTCATCCTCATCAGCTTCATGTTTGCTGAGTCCGCTTATTTCTTCCGTGTCGCTTTCGTCAATGTGATTTTCCAATATGTTCCTGTAATTGTAGATAGACTCTACGTATCTAACAGGCTCGCTTCCTCTCGCGTAACCGTACTTTAAAGTTTGATAATATTTTTTTTCTGAAAGCAGTGGAAGCACTTTTTTCAAATCGCTCCATACGTTTTGATTGTAGCCTAATTTTGTGGCTAATTTTTGAGCGTCGTAAATATGTCCCATTCCTATATTGTAAGCGGCTAACGCGAATTGAAGCCTGTTTTCACCCTCCACTTCTTTGGGAACAAGTTTTATCATGCCTTTAATGTGTCTCGTTCCTCCGATTATGCTCTCTTTGGGGTCGAGTCTATTGTTAACGCCAAGAAGTTTTGCCGTATGATTCGTAAGCATCATAATGCCTCTCACTCCTGTAAAACTTTTTGCGCTAGGATTCCAATGCGACTCTTGATACGCGATTGAGGCGAGCAAAGTCCAAGGTATATTGTATGATTTTCCAGCTTTTTGAAAATAAGTTTCATACTTGTTTAGTCTCGACTTGATTCGTTTATAAAACATTTTTGTATTGTAATAATCGAAAAAGAGCACGTAACTATAATAATGATCTTTTAATTGAGCCATCTTTCCACTCTGATTATAAACGTTTAACCATGAGTACATATCTTTTTCAAGTTCTTCCGCGGCTTTTGGAACAACCCATGCCAACTGTTCTCTGCCGCTTATGGAAAACGCTAAAGCTATCTCTGTAAAATATCTAAGATTTATCGCGTAAATGTTTGAATCGGCTATGGTGCAATCTATTTCATGAGACGCCACTTGCGCTAAAAGCTCTTCCGTAGAGCGTTCGTCCGTGTACGTGACGTTTATGTCGAAGCCATCATTTTGCAACGCTTGGATTGTTTCGCTATAACTTGTCTCTGAGCCTACGGTGATATTTAAACCCGTTAAATCTTCTACGTCTCTGGGGAACTTTTTGCTATTGAGCATTCCGCGATGACAAACGACTTGTTCTTGAACTTCGAAATACGATGGCCCAAAATTAAAGGTTTTTTCTCTGAGTGGCGTTTTTGCCAATGCCGCAGAAGTGATGTGAATATCATCGCTTTTACTTAACTCTATGGCTTCTTTGGTTGTGTGCGCCGCCGTAATGTTCAAATCCACTTTCAAATAGTCGGCGTACGCTTTGAGCAAATCATACTCAAAACCTTGCTTTCCATCAGTGCCTATATAGTAAGTTGAGGGGGCGTTTAAAAGAACGACGTTTAAAACTTTATTTTTTTTAATTTTGGAAAGTAACGATATTTTCTTCTTTTGCGGCAGTGGCTCTATTTTATTTTCTTGCTTGCAATCGCAATCAGGATGAGAATACCAACCAAAAACAAAGAACGTAACTGGAAAAAATAATAAGGCCAACATGTATAAAAATTTCTTCATACATAAGTTTACATTATTAAACTTACGCAAAAATAAAACGATTGACTCCTTTGTCGTATTCATACGCCAAAACTTCATTATGCGCTTTTAAGATAGAGTCGACAAGATAAAGCCCTAAGCCAAAACTGTTTTTAGATGGATTGTTTTTTGTAAAAGGCTCTATGTAGTATTGCAAAGAGTGCGCCAAACGCTCACCCTTGCTTTCAAAACACAACTCATTGTTTATCATCAATATTTTTATGTGCGAATCCGAGGAGTACTTCATGGCGTTGTCTATCATGTTTTTTATCGCCGTGGTGTAAAGTCTATAATTTGCGTTAATTTTAACGTTGCCCGCCACTTCCAAACTTACGCTATTTATATCGACCATCGCCATGTCGATGGCCCCATCGATAATATCGACGAGTCTGCACTCTATAAATTCGCTTTTGTCATCTAAACTTGTCACCTCTTCTATCATGGCGAACTCGGTCACAAGAGCTTCCAATCTTGCAAAAATAGACGTAAATCTATTGCGTTGCTTCTCGGAACCCAACATTTGAGTGGCTATGGTTCCTTTAGCGATGGGAGTTTTTAGTTCATGCATGAGATTGCGCAAAAAGAGCGTGCGAGCGTTTAAAAGGTTTTCTATTTTCACTCTGGCCGATTCTATCTCGTTTGAGACTAAACCTATTTCGTCACAACTTTTTGTTTTAAAAGAGACCCGCATGTTTCCATTTCCAAAAAGCGCTATTTTTTTTCTAAGTCTAATGAGTGGTCTTAACTTTTGGAGTATTAAAACAAAAGACAAAGTGATTATTGCGAAAATCGTAGAGTAGGCGTACATCATGTTAAGATGATTGTATGGTTGCAACTTTTCATCTTTAATCAGTATGGAGCCCGCTGGCGTTTGAATGTGAAAGTAAATTGTCTGTTTATACTCTATCATGGTCGCTTTTAGATTGCTAACCGTATTTCTTTTGTATAAGCCCTGCGAGCCCAACATTATGGCTGAGTTTACGCTCTTAAAGCCTTCTCTTTTTAGCACGTTCGCATGGAGCAGAACGTCTTCTTGTTCTTCTTGTTCTTTGATTACGATGAGATTATAGACGGCGAGATTCGCTTCGATCATAATCTCTGAGCTTTGTCTCTGTTGATTTTCTTTATATATTTGCACTATCACGGAGTATTTAGTGAAGATATGATCTATGTACTGTTCTTTGTTTAGTTGATAAAACTCCCAAAAAATTACGCTTACGCTAAAAAGAGTGATCGTAAACGCAAAAAGTATCGTTAAAAGTACGGCGCGACTTTTCATTACTTGAGAAGTTTATATCCAACGCCGCGAACTGATTCTATGAGCGTTTTATCACCCAATTTATTTCTAATTCGACCAACCATTACGTCTATGCTTTTGTTTGAAGAGTCTTCATTGATGGCGTTTACGTTATGGATTAAGTCTTCGCGCGATACGACTAATCCTTGTTTGATTATCATATAAGAAAGTATGCCAAACTCTGCGTTTGTCAGGTCGATATTTCTCCCTTTATAGGTGATGACCATAGTTGATTTGTCACATTTAAAATCGCTTTTCGACTCGCTTTTGGCTTCGCTTTTCGCTTCATAACGGCGAAGGACGGAGTTAATTCTGGCTTCAAGTTCGCGAGGGTCGTAAGGCTTAGGCAAATAATCATCCGCGCCAAGCTCCAACGCCTTTATCTTATCCGTTACGTCGCTTCTCGCTGAAGAGATTATGATGGGAATGTCTTGGCGTTCGCGAATCGCTTCGCAAACTTCAAGCCCATCCATTCCGGGAAGAGTCAAATCTAGGATAACTAAATCGAACGGTTCTAACTTTAGTATGCTTACGGCCTTAAAAGGGTCATCTTCTGTGATAACCTCAAACTCAAATTGTTCAAGATACTCTGTAAGTATCTCCGCTAATTCCAAGTCGTCTTCAATCATTAATATTTTATGCATAAGCGAAGTTTAACAGTTATGAACTAATAAGAAGTTAATCTACTTGCATAGTTTTGACATTTTGATAGACTCTAACGTAAAACTCGCTACGAGAGAACTGTTTTACTATAAAATCATCCGCTCCAGAGTTTAAAAGAGTACTTGTCGCGTATGCGTTTGATTCATCAACAAGCGCCAGAATTTTTAAATTTTTTAGACTTTTATCCGCTCTAATATTTTGCACAAGCGTTAAAGAATCAATATATGGTTCATCTTGATCAAGAACAACGAGAGAAAGTTCCGGATGAAGTTGTATTTTACTCAAAGCTTCTTCATTATCCCAAGCGCTTAACACTTTAAAGTTGTGTAAATTTAGATTTTCTTTTAAATACCTACTGTAAATCTTAGAGTGACTTACGATAAGAACGCTGATGTTTTTATTTGCTTGAAGTTGTTTCAATTTTTGTATTACGTTAACAATGTTGTTGAACTTGTTTCGTATCATATATTCAACTATTTTAGCGCTTTGAAAAGATTCAAAAAAATCTTCATCATCCTTATTCGTAAAAACAAATGGAGCGATGTTGTACTTATTGAACAAAGCGATAATTTCACCGTTTGGGGCGTCGCTCAGAGTTCTATCAACCACCGCAAATTCATAGCGAGTTTTTGACAAAAGCGCGCTCGCCTCGGCGTAAGTTCCAACCAGTTTATAATCAAACGTTGGGTCTTTATCTAAGAGTTCTTTAAAAACTCCCTTTACAATGGTACTTCCCTCTACAACCAAAAGCTTTGACATGAAAACGCTCCTACGGATATTTATGGCTTAAGTATATCTAAACAATCATTTTTGTAACGTTATAAGCGACAAAAGCCAATCCATAAGCGGTAATGGAAGTGAAAGCCAAGAGGTAAAAAAAGTATTTTACTCCTCCAGCCTCGCGAGTAAAGACCACGGACGCCGCCAAACATGGCAAATAAATCATAATGACGACTATAAACGCCACAGCGGAAGGAAACGGAATGTTTTTGCTTATGGCGTTTACAAGAGAGTTGTTTTCCGCGTCTACGTCCGAGCCTAACGCGTACAATACGCCTAGCGTCGAGACTACTACTTCTTTTGCCGCAAGCCCAGTTTGAAGAGCGACGCTCATCTTCCAGTCAAATCCAAGAGGAGCGAAAATCGGCTCTGAAAATTTTCCAATCACCCCTAGATAACTCTGTTCAAGCAGAGATTCCGCAAGCTTGTTTCCAAGAGTGATTTTTTGAGTTTCGCTTGTAGAACTTTCTATCTTTTTTGCGTACTCTTCTTGCAAAACCAGATTATGTGGATAGTTGCTCAAAAACCAAATCAACATGGACGCGCCCGCGATGAAAGTGCCCGCTTTTTTTAGATACATCATCGTTTTTGTGAGAACGGTGTGCCAAATGAGTTTAGCCGAGGGAAGTCTATACTTTGGCATCTCCATGACGAAAGGTTCGTCCACTCCTTTGAACGCCGTCATTTTTAGTATTTTTGCCGCCATGATTCCCAATAACGCTCCGCTGATGTAAATCATAAAGAGTATGTTTCCAGCCATCTCGGGACCAAAGAACGCTCCCGCAAAAAGTACGTAAACGGGAAGTCTAGCGCCACACGACATGAAGCCGATGATGAACAAGGTGAGAAGCCTATCTCTATCGTTTTTAAGAATTCTCGCGCTCATGTAAGCGGGAATGGAACATCCAAAACCAGTTACGAGAGGGATGAAACTCTGCCCATGGAGACCAAACTTGTGAAAAAATCCATCGAGTAGAAACGCGACTCTCGACATGTAGCCCGTGCTTTCTAAAAGCGCTATCCCTATGAAAAGAATGATGATGTTTGGCACAAACAGCACAACCGCCCCAACGCCCGCAATGATTCCATCCACTATGAGAGAGCGAACGTCGTCGTTTGGGATTGTTCCTCCAATCGCGTCGCCAAACCATCCAAAAAAAGCGTCTATGTAATCCATGGGAATGGCGCCTATTTCAAACGTCAATTGGAACAAAGTCCACATGAAGAACAAAAATATGGGAATGCCATATATGGGATGAATAAGCACGTTGTCTATTTTTTCGGTAAGCGTCTTTTGTTCCACTTGAACGCTTTGTTTTACAACCTCAGCGACGATGCCACGGTTGAACGACGCGTACTCTTCAGCGAAAGACTCTTTAATGTCGTCGCTGTCATGATGGAGTTCAATGTGTTTTGAAGCCTCGATGAGGATTGGTTGAAGCTCTATCCAAATAGGATCGTCATGGAGCTTTTCATATGTTTTTTTGTTGTTTTTGAGAAGATTTATGGCTATGTTTCTATAACTGTTTATCGCTTCGTATTTATGCCCTTGCAAGTATGCGACTATCTTTGCTATCTCCTCTTCAACCGCCTCGCTAAAGATAAGTTTCACTTCATACGTAGAACTTTCAAAATCAGCGATTACCGTAGTGATGAGTTCAACTATGCCCTCTTTCGTAACGGCGGAGACTTTTACGCAAGAAACGCCTAAAAGTTCAGACATATATTTTGCGTCTATCTCTAGCCCCTCTTTTTTAGCTTCATCGCTCATGTTAAGCGCGATTACCACTCTTTTGCTCATGGTTAAAAGCTCTGCCGTTAACTGGAGGTTTTTGGCAAGGTTCGTCGAGTCTACAACGTTGATGATAATGTCATAATTTTCAGCGCACAAATAATCTCGAGTAACTCTCTCTTCAATCGTATAGTCCGTAAAAGCGTAGGTTCCCGGTAAATCCACAACGGTAAATTTATGATTTTCATAATCGAACAAAACTTCCGTTTTGTCAACCGTTACGCCTGAAAAATTTCCAACTTGCAAATGCGCGTTGGAAACTGAGTTTATCAGCATGCTTTTTCCGACGTTTGGTTGTCCAACTAGAGCGACTTTTATATGTTTAGATATTACGGGGCAACTTTTTTTTTCATTCATATCTCTTGCACCTCTATCAATTTGGCTTCTTCCGCTCGCAACGCTATGCGCATTTTACCAATCTTTATCTCTATCGTCTTTTTCCTTGGCGCTTGTTCTAAAACTTCCACTTCAACTCCTTTCATCAAACCAAAAGATATAAGTCTCTCTTTGAGTTCATTGGTCGCGTTTAGCTTGGTTATCTTGACTTTATCGCCTTTTTGGCAATCTAACAATTGTTTCATTTTCTCTTCTCTTTTATTTTAAAAGTTATAATTTAGCATAACCTGCATGCGTTGCCAGTCATATCCCGTTTTTGGCGATGACTCTTTATCTTCGGATAAAACGTAAATGGCGGAAACTAACAATTCCTCGTTTACGTTATATTCAAAACCCATATCCTGTTCAACTATGCGAGCTTGTACATTCGCGCCGTTGTTGCCACCGTCAAAATCTCCATAAGCGTACAAGAATCCAAAATTGCCAATAGAGTAACTAGCTCCCGCGACATAAGCGCCAACGGCTCTATCATCCGCTATTTCATCGACTATCATAGTGTTCATGCTGGTAAACAAAGCGCCGCCGCCAAAACCGCTAAAACTATTGCGTCCCACTTTCTTGACTGATTTGTTGTAAGCCAAAATCATGCCTACGTCATACGCCGTAACTTCGACTAACGCGCCATAAATATCCGCGCCTATCGCGCTCTCGCTTAACTCTTTTTCATTCAAATATTGAAGCATAACATGAGCGTTCATATTTTTATTAACGTCATAACTAACTCCAATTTCCACATACGCCGCGTTTGTTAACTTGGCTACGTTGTAATACCATACTCCAAGCTCAAGCCCGTCGCTATACGAAACGCCACCGAAATTAGTACCCTTTGAGCCTGCGTCGCTCCAGCCTAAATCCAAATCTGCGTCGACTCCTTGCCATGTCTGAATGTTTCCAGCCATAAATTCGAATCCGGAATAAGAGTAGCTCAAAACGTAAGAGTTGAAAGTGTTTTGTATCATGCTTCTATCATCCGCGTTCGCCAAGGGAGTCTCTAAAACTTGACGACCCGCTCTCAAATTGAAATCTTCATATTTATAGTTTAGATACGCTTCCGTCATATCCGTATAACTTCCAGAAGTCGATGAAAGTTCAGTGGTTTGTTTCGTTCCATTGCCAGTGGCGAATGAGACGTTGTTCGAAGTGTAAACGGCAACTCCCGCGTTAAAGCCTTTAAAGTCCGCTAATTCGTACTTTAAGATTCCCCCAATCGCGGTTGAGTAAGTATTATCTGCTCCTATCTCTTCTTGATTGTATCCATCATGCATGATTCGTACGTTTCCTGAAACCTTAGCGTAGCGAAACATATTTTTTAAACCAGAGGTAGTGACATCGTCGCTAGCGTTCAATAAACCACCCACTAAACAAACCAATAAGCTGACGTTTACAATATTTTTCATAATTTCTCTCTGTTTATTTTTAAAATGATAATCTATATCAACTTACACACCGCTTAAGATTTTTTGAAAATGATAAATATTATCATAATTGTTCGTAAGGGAGATTAATTTGATTTTTGATATAATTTTACCTATAAAATACAAGGACACGCACTCATGAAATTTTTATGGACACCATCTTCACACTTCAATCTAGCCAACCTTTTTACGTTTGTGAATATCACCGCTGGTTTGATGGCTACTTACTTTATCACCCAAAACAATTTTGTTTTAGCGATTGGTCTCGCTTGGGTCGGAGGGGCGTTTGACATCTTTGACGGTAAAATCGCTAGAAAATACAAGCTATCCAATGAGTTTGGCATTCAACTCGATAGTTTCGCGGACTTTTTGAGTTTTGTTCTCGTTCCCGTCTTTTTAATCTTTCAAGCCGTTTACGGGACTTCCCTTGATGGATTTTCCATATTTTTAGCTTCTATAGTCAGTATATATTACGTTATTTCCGGTCTTAGAAGGTTGATAAACTTTAACATAAACGCCGACGCCGGAGAAGTCGCCAACTATTTCACCGGAGTGCCTACGCCACTTGGAGCGATCCTTTTATGGCTTGCGTACCTCGCGAACGCTTACGCGCTCATCCCCGCTTTTTTAGTCGTCATTCTTATGGGCGTTATCGGATGGAGCCTCAACTCGACTCTAAAAGTTCCACATCCATAGACTCTCTTCTCTACGTTGGGTAAACTACTTTGAGTTTACCGCGTATCTTCCACTCCCCAACATAGAGACCAAGACGCTCATAATAAAAAACAGCAATGGACTCTCCATGGCTAAACCGCCATATTTTGCAAGTGAAAAAGAAAATCCATAGGCTAAAAAAATCGCCATCAGCATGTTAATGGCGAGAACGCCCGCAGCTATTCTAGCGTAAAGACCCAGTATGATAAAAATAGGAGCGATGAGCTCTCCCACGTAAACCCCATAAGTCAAAAACTCCGGAAGTCCCGCGCTTATGACCATCGCTTTCACTCCACTTAAACCATGCATTAGTTTATACACTCCATGGAAAAGTATCAAAACCCCCAAACTCAATCTTAAAATTAATTTCGCTATATCACTACTTTGAAACACTTTAGCCTCCTTCTTTTTGCTCTTACTCTTTTCTAAACTTGCAGCTACCCACCGTGATTACTTTGCCATTGGCGATTGCCTCTTTGACGTACAAAAGCGTCCCTTCTATATCCGCGTCCCCAAGTTCTTCTTCTATAATCTTTAAAAGATCAGCCTCAACCGTTGTTGTCCAAGTTTTTTCATAACTATATTGCGTTTGTATTTTCATAAGCGTATAATATCCAAAATATATTTACAAGCTTTTAT
>CALDOC010000484.1 GCA_937914675.1 uncultured Sulfurimonas sp. | reverse complement strand
AAGATATAAATAACCCAAATATCCCAAACAATAAAGAGTGTAAAACATGTAGCTTAACGTTTGCGTACAATGAGATAAAAATTCTCTATGATATAGCTTTGATGTTATCAACGTCAACAAATATAGTTGATTGTATAGAAAAGAGCATGCGCATTCTTAAACGCAACTCTTACTTAGATAGATGCACTCTTTTTACTCTCGCAGATGATGCAAACACTCTTGACCTTTTTGCGTCAATTGACTTGAGTTCTCATCAAAAAAAGATCGCGCAATATAAAATAGGTGAAGGAGCCACTGGTCTAGCCGCTCAAAATTGTGAGCCAGTCGTGATAGAAAACGTACACAACAATATAAACTATCTCAATAAAATGGGTTCACTAAGCACAAAAACAGTTTCATACATAGCTGTCCCAATTCTCCAAGATGAAGCTCTTTTTGGCGTAATATCCGCAAACATCGCCAATGACTCCGTATTGACGTTTGACGACATTGTAAGAATGCTTACAATCGTTGGCTCACTTTTTGGTGGAACCTTGGCTACGCAGAAAAAATTTGCTAAAGAGAAAGAGATATTAACGGAGTTAAAAACCTACTACAAACAAGAGATGCTTAATGAACATAAATTTGAAAACATCATAGGCAATAGCACTAAGATGAAACAAGTCTTTAGTATGCTAGAAACCGTTTCTCCCTCTAACGCGACCATTTTAGTGAGAGGAGAAACTGGTACGGGTAAAGAGCTTATAGCCACCGCCGTTCACAACCTTAGTAAACGAAAGAACGAAGCGTACATAAAACTCAATTGCGCCGCCATTAGCGAAACTCTTTTGGAGAGTGAACTTTTTGGTCATGAAAAAGGCGCGTTTACAGACGCCAAAGAGATGCGTAAGGGGAGATTTGAACTTGCCAACGGCGGTACGCTGTTTTTAGACGAGATAGGAGACATAACCCCGTCGCTTCAAGTAAAACTCCTTCGTATTTTACAAGAGCAAGAGTTTGAGCGCGTTGGTGGAACCAAAACAATCAAAACGGACGTAAGACTTGTGGCGGCGACAAATCGTAACCTTGAAGAGATGGTCAAAAATGGCGAGTTTAGAGAAGACCTTTTTTATAGACTCAACGTCATTCCCATAAACTTGCCTCCGCTTCGCGAGCGATATGAAGACGTCAAGCTACTTATGGAACACTACTTCAATAAATTTACAAAAGAGCATAGAAAGCAGATGAGCGTATCTAAAGAAGCGCGAGAAGTTTTGCTTGACTACCCTTGGCCTGGCAACATTCGTGAGCTTCAAAACACAATGGAACGTTTGGTTCTCATCTGTCCAAATGGAGTCGTGGTCCCTGAAATGTTAAATCATGTATTGCCATTTAACTATCAGAAGATGTATATGCCGGAGGAAGAGACTGTTCAAGAGGTAAAACAAGAAGTTGTGGAACGCTCTACAATCAACAACTCTCAGCAAAATAGCGAGTCAAATTCGCCAATGGTCACAAGCATGAGTCTTCATGAGATGGAAAAAGCGTCCATCATTCAAGCCCTTATGGACAACCACGGCATTCAAACCAAAGCCGCGACGCAACTAGGAATGACCGCCCGTCAGATAGGATATAAGATTAAAAAGTATGAGATAGAGATTTAAAGATTTAGACCTTTACTGTGATGTTTGAACCTAATTTTATCACGAACAATATCTAGCAATTTCTTCTTAATCTCCACTTTTAATCACCATAGAAACAAGAGATTTAGATAATCCAAGAAAAGAAGCAATCTCAATTTAAGAATATCCATCCAAATAAGCCAAACAGATAATACTAGTTCTCTCTTGTTTTCTTTGGGTATTCACAAAATGCTCCTCTAATAAATGTAATTGAAAAGTATCAAAAAATAGTAACAAATGGTTTTAAAATACCAAATGAAAAAGTTAAAGCAAAATATACATGGCTAAATAATTACTTAGGAAGAGTTCTATTAAAAGAAAAAATTCAAAAAATATTATTAATAATTGAGTTTCACTTAAGTTTTGCTATAATATACTTAAATAAGTATTGGAGTATATTATGCAAACTATGGCAATACAAATCCAAGATGATTATGTTAATGATTTTATGAGTTATGTTAATAATCATAGTGACAGTATAACTATCACAAAAGATAAGAACTTAGAATATGACCCTTACTTTTATGAGAGACAGAAGCAGTTGCAACAAGATATTGAAGATATTGATAATGGTCATGCTGAAATGTTATCATCAGAACAATTTGATACAGAGATGGATATATTCTTTAAAGACTTAAAATCAAATGCAAATATCTAAACTAAGAAGATATAAAAACCAATTAACAATAATTTTAAAACATATTGCAAAAGATAAAATTTCTGCAAGTGAAAAGTTTTATAAAGACCTCAATAAAATAGCGGAAATTCATGGTTCTATTCGACCGTTATCCCTATAAATACATAAATTGACAAAAGGCACACATAGTGCTATAATTTACACATGATTA
>CALDOC010000483.1 GCA_937914675.1 uncultured Sulfurimonas sp. | reverse complement strand
ATCTCGATGGGTGGGAGAGCAGGGTGCATCCCCAAGATATCAAACAGGCGTTTACAGATATAACGGCGCACATAGAAGGCAAAAGCAAGACCTACATAAATGAGCATAGAATAAAGTGCAAAGACGGTTCTTACAAATGGATACTTTCTCGAGGCATGATTGTAAGTCGAGACTCAGATGGCGTTCCAATAAGAATGGTTGGGGCGTATACTGATATTTCTATGAGCAAAGAGATGGAAAAAAAGTTAGAAACATACTCGTATGAACTTGAAACAAAAATTGCCACAGAAGTGGAAAAGAATAGAATTCAGCAAGAAAAGATGTTTAGTCAAGCTCGTCACGCGCAAATGGGAGAGATGATTGGAATGATCGCCCATCAATGGCGCCAACCGCTTAACGCCATGAGTGGAACGGCCGTCAATTTAAGCCTTCGGCAACGGATGGGAATGTTGAATGATGAAGACGTTAAAGAAGCGTCAAAATTTATTCAAAACTCCGCGCAAAAAATGTCCGAGACCATAGATGATTTTATGAATTTTTTTAACGCTGACTCTGAGAAAGAATTCTTTAGAATAAGCGACGTCCTTGGCAACGTCGAGCATATGGTTGACGCTCAACTCAAAACCCACTCCATCAAACTCGAAATCACAATAGATGATTGTTTAGAATTATATGGAAGTAAGAATAATCTCACTCATGTTTTACTCAACTTGATTCTCAACGCCCGTGACGCTTTAAACGCTCAAACAAAAGAGGCAAAAAAGATTACTATTCGCGCTTACGATGAATTGGATTCAAGCTGCTCCATCAAAGTAATTGACAATGGCGGCGGCATAGACGTGGAAATCATTGATAAGATTTTTAATCCTTATTTTACAACGAAAGAACAAGGGCAAGGAACCGGTATTGGATTGCATATGGCGAAAGAGATTATAGAAAGAAATTTTAATGGCGCCATCACGGTGCATAATACAGAGGATGGCGCTGAATTTATTTTAAACGTCAGGGGGAGAATATAGATTATGGAAATAGGTTTAATTATTATATTTTGGTATGGCGCGCTTCATGCGTTTGGAGCCGATCATCTTACCGCCATCGCTGATTTTTCCATAGGGAGGTCTGTGAAAAAAACTTTGCTTGTCACGTTGACGTTCGCGTTTGGGCATGGGCTCATGTTGTTTTTGTTCGCAAAACTTTTACATGAGTATGGAGTCATGGAATCTCTCAGCGGTTATGGAGACGTAATCTCTTCTTCCGTCATCATAGCTATTGGTTTGTATCTTCTTTATATGGCGTTGACGGATAGAATTCAGATCAATAAACACATGCATAATG
>CALDOC010000482.1 GCA_937914675.1 uncultured Sulfurimonas sp. | reverse complement strand
GAGAAAATAGAAACGCCAAGAGCAAATGAAGGATTGCGTTCACTTCTTGGCGGTGAAAAAATCGTAAAAGCGGAATCCGCGCCCATCATTTCAAATCTAAGCGCTCCAGTGGTCGAAGTTACTCCGACTTCTAACGCAAGGGTTGAGAACGCGTCTTCTTTGGAATCGCTTCTTCATGGTGACAAAAAAAGTGACAACTCTCTCTCAAAATTAGATGGCATGGCGATTAAAAAAGTGGATGATTTTGAAGTGAAGTTACATGAATCAAAGCAGATGATTAAGTATATTTCTCAAGACGTTAAGACGGCCATAGAAGATTATAAATCACCATTTACAAGAGTAAAACTGCAGTTGAATCCAGAACGTTTTGGCGAGGTGGAGTTAACCATAGTGCAGCGTGGCAAAAACTTGCACATAAATCTTAGCTCAAACAACGCGGCCATAAACGCTTTGGCACTGAACGCGCAAGATTTAAAGACGCAGTTAAGCAATAGTGGAATAAATAATGCTACGTTAAACTTTAGTAATAACGCTCAAAGTGACGACTCCTCGGCTGGACAAGGGCAACGCCAACGTCAAGAGAGACAAAAAGCTCAAGACGAGTACAACTACTTTGACAATAAAGAATCAAATGAAGAGATATTAAGCTCTTTAGAAATTGTAGTCTCGCGCTACGCATAAAGGATAAATTATGGCAATCACATCAACAGGCTTAAATGCCGCAATATCGCCAGACGTGCAAACTACGGCCGCTGTTAAAGATAAAAGCATATTAGGAAAAGACGATTTTATGAAGTTGCTTTTAGTGGAGCTTCAGTATCAAGACCCAACCGCGCCTATGGACTCTGAGAAAATCTTAACGCAAACTGCGCAGTTGGCTGGACTTGAATCAGCCGACAATACGGCTAACGCCTTGGACAAACTTACCGCGTCTTTGGGTCAATCTCAGGAGTTTTCAACCATAGCGGCCATCGGTAAAACGGCAGATTTAGGCAGTGACGGCATTTCTTTTGACAAGGGGACTAATAGCGTTTTTGAGTTATACTTTCCAGCAGACGTAAAAGTTGGTTCAGTAAACATTACCGATGGAGATGGCAAAGACATTGGACAACTATACGACGTTTTAGATGAAAATGGCGTGGTGGTTAATAATTTGGCGACTGGAGATGGTTTAAAAGCTGGAGTGTATAGATTTTCATGGGACGGGACAGACATGAATGGAAATATAGCCGACTCTGGCGTCTACCATGTTAGCGCGGGTTACGTCGACGCGAACGACTTGACTGGCGGTATTCAAAATACTAAACTTGGCTCTTACCCTATAGAGTCCGTAAGGTTTGAAGGTGGAAAAACTTTACTAAAACTAGGTTCAAGCTATATTCCACTAGAAAATATCGTAGAGATTTATTAAAACTTAGGAATAGAAAGGATTTATCATGATGACTCAAGCTTTTTATACTGGAATAAGTGGTCTTAAAAGTAGTTCTACCGCCATAGACGCGGTAGCCGACAACTTGTCAAACAACAGTACCGTTGGGTATCGCGGATATGGTACGGAGTTTTCCTCAATTTTAGGAGGCATGGTTTCTCCAACTTCAGGCGGAAGCAGCGTTGACAGCGCGATAGGGATTGGGATGAAGGTTCAAGCAACGCCCATGAGTGAAGCAAATGGCGAACTACTGCTTACAAGTAGAAGCACTGACCTCGCAATTGATGGCGATGGATGGTTTGGAGTACAGGGAGATGGCGACGTGAACTACACGAGGGCTGGTGATTTTACTTTTGACTCGTTGAGTGATTTAGTAACGACAGACGGTTTTCACGTACTTGGAACGATGGCGGGCAATATAGATGGAGAGACTTTAACGGAGGTTATAGATTCACTTCCTTTGGGAGACGTTCAAGCTCAAGAAAAACTAAAGTTTCCAGATGGGTTGACGTACCCTCCTCAGCCTACGACACTCGCGAATTTTTTTGGCAATCTTGGCATTGTGGATGAAACAAGAGTCATGAGCGCTTCAGCCGTGGATGGTCAAAATAATAAAAATGAAGTGAAGCTTACTTTTACAAAATCAGCGATTCAAAATGAACTAGGCGTGCGATGGGACGTGACCGCAGAGTCTAAAAGTTTAGATGGAGAGACCATATACGACACTCAAACCGGAGTTGTGGAGTTTGATTCTCGTGGCGCTTTATTGACCAATACTTTAACGAGCGTAAACAACAATGGAACACAAGTGACATTGGATTTAGGGAATGGCTTTGATGGACTAATATCTACCGACGTTTCAGAGACGAGTAGTTCAAGCTCTTCAAACGGCACTATTGGTGGAGATTTGGTTGGCTATTCTATCAATATTAACGCCGAAGTCATTGCCGCTTTTAGCAATGGAATGCAAAGTAGCGTAGGCAAAGTCGCTTTGTATCATTTTCAAAATGATCAAGGCCTTGAAAGACTTAGTGGCACAAAATTTAAAGAGAGCGCAAATAGCGGGTCTCCGCTATTTTTTAAAGATGAAAATGGTCAAAATATTTTAGGAGCGACCGTAGTCACCTTTAAGCTTGAAAGCTCAAACTATAACTCCACGGCTGGGTTGACAGATTTGATTATTTTACAAAGATCTTACGACGCAAATTCAAAATCTATCTCTACGGCTGATCAAATGATGCAGAAAGCTTTAAGTATGGACGCTTAAGAAATAGTGGAACACTAAATGCTTTATATAATTAATAATATATAGAAAAAGGATTTAAGATGTTAAAGTCACTTTTTGCCGGCGTATCCGGATTACAATCGCACCAAGTCGCTATGGATGTGGAATCAAACAATATAGCCAACGTAAACACTACGGGTTATAAATATTCTCGCGCAAACTTTTCCGACCTTTTAGCGCAAACAAAATCAATCGCTACGGCTCCTGAAGGCATGCTTGGCGGTAAAAGCGCCGTACAAGTTGGACTTGGTTCTAGCGTAAGTTCTATGACTCGCATTTTTTCTCAAGGCTCTCTTCAAACCACTGAGAAAAACACAGACGTCGCCATTCAAGGCGATGGATTTTTCATAGTGTCACCCGATAATGGCAATACGTACAAATACACGAGAGCGGGCGACTTTAAGTTTGACGCGGCTGGTAACTTCGTGAATAACGGAGGGTTCATTACTCAAGGGTGGATGAGAGATTCGGTGACGGGCTTAGTGGACACGAGCGCCCCGATTTCTAACATAAGCATTTCTCCAGGACTCACAACTCCCGCCAACCCGACGTCAGAGGTGGTTTTAAAAGCAAACCTTAACTCAGGTCCAGTTGTAAAGAGTTACTCTCCCGCTTATGAAGTCAAAAGCTACCCAACAGGCGCGGCCATGCCAGAACTACCGGCTGTTGACGCAAATGGAAGAGCCATAGAATCAGGAAACATTGGCGTCATGTTCAACGAAATCGGTGAAGCTTTTTCTCTTCAAGAGGGTCAAGGAGTATGGGCGTCTTTTTCTAGCAGCGTGGTAGGTCCCGGCGCGGCCGTCGCTCCGGGAGCTACCGCTCTTAACGTTTCCTTTGCTATGGATGACGGTAGCGTTAGAAACGTAACCGCTCCCGCGGGAGATCCCGCAGATAGCGCTTTGCAAAACGCTAATAGATTTGTCGCGGCCATAAACGCGCAATCAATATTTACTGGAGTTACCGCAGCGGTATCGGCTACTGGTCAGCTTACTCTAACCAACTCGAACGGTAGCGCGTCGGCGTCGCATAACATTAGATTTACGGACAACGCGGGAACGTCGGGAATAGCTACTCAAACAGCTACGACAGCTTACAAATACGCCTACAACTCGACTTCTTCCATCAAGCTCGCAGGCGCTGATAAAACTTTTACGACGATGGCTGATTTGAGAGAAGCCATGGAAATTCAAGCTCGCGCCGATGGTGGTCTCACCAATTCGATTGCGGTAAGCGTAAACCCGCAGGGAAAATTTGAGATAAAGAATTCGGGTACCGGAGTAGATGATTACGACATGAATTTACGAATAACGGGCATTGCAAACACCACGGTAAGTGAAAACAGTCGTTTTACGCAAAATATGTCAGCGCTAAATTCAGTTATCACAAAGGGAAGCGCGGGCACAGCCTATTCTCAAAGTTTTAACGCAGCGACGCACTCTAGCAGCATTGACATCTTTGACTCACTTGGTTCTAAACATACGATAAGAACGGATTTTAGAAAAACCGCCTTAGATTCTTCAGCGGGAAGCACTTGGAGTATGACGGTAAGCGTTCCAGAACCGGCGTCTATAAACACCATCATTCCAACGAATGAAAAAACAGGTACAATAAAATTTAACAGTGATGGCTCTCTAGCGACGTATAATCCTCCAAACGTGTCATTTAGCGGAAATAACGGTTCTTCTCCGGACCAACAAGTTTCTCTTGGGTTTGGAACCGCCAACAGTTTTGACGGTATGACGAGTTTTGATTCACTTTCGGCGACGTCGGGCATATCTCAAGACGGGTATACGGGCGGAGACATAGTGGGGATTAGAATAGATCAATCGGGTTCGCTCATTGGTTCATTCTCAAACGGACGTTCATTCGCGTTGGGGCAAATCGGCATGGCGAAGTTTACGAACAATGAAGGCTTGTCAAGCGAGGGTGGAAACGTTTACTCTCGAACAGCCAACTCGGGCGATCCAATCATCGGCACCGCGGCGACCGCTGGGCGTGGTTTCATCCAGTCATCGGCTCTTGAAGCCTCAAACGTCGACTTGTCCACGGCGTTGACGCAGCTGATAATCATTCAACGCGGTTACCAAGCGAATGGTAAAACGATTACGACTTCCGATCAACTTCTTCAAACGCTCATAGGGTTGAAAAACTAATCTTAACCCTATTTTGATATAATTCCTTCAATAAATATTGAAGGAATTATACTTATG
>CALDOC010000481.1 GCA_937914675.1 uncultured Sulfurimonas sp. | reverse complement strand
GCTTCTTTCAGCGGTTTGAGCCGTTGGAGGCAAAATATTTTCTTTCTCATCTCTCGTCTCTACGCAATCGCCTATGGCAAAAACATTTTTATATCCTGAAATATTAAGCGTTTTATCAACTATAAATTGATTGATTCTATTTTTCTCACACTCTATGCTTTCATTGAGAGGTGGTGCTTTGATTCCCCCTGTGAAAATCATAAAGTGGTACTCCAACTCGTCGCCATTTTTAAAATATATTTTTGCGTCGTCGACTTTTGAAATAAACGCGTTCGTCAAAATCTCAACACCAAGTTTTTCAAGTCTACGCTTTGTATGTTTGATTATATAGCGACTTGTTCCTGGCAATATCGTATGACTCGCGTCAATAAGATAGATTTTTATGTTGTCCGCTCTTTTGCCTATCGTTTTAGCGTAGTTCTTTAACACGTAAGCCATCTCGGCGGCAACTTCCACGCCACTGAGACCCGCCCCGCCGATGGCAATATTGAACTTCTTGTTCCCATGAGAGCTTTTATGCGTCAGTTTGTCGTACAATAAACTTTCAAACTCTTTTCTAAAATTAAATGCGCGGTTTAAAAACTTCACTCCATAACTATGTTCCCTTAGTCCCTCAATGAAAGAGAAAAAATTCGTTCTAGCTCCGACCGCTAAAATAAGATAATCATAATCAATTATTCCCTCTTGCGTGGAAATATTTTGGGATTCAAAATCGACTGAATTCACTTTAGTTTGCAAAAACGTAACGTTATGAAAGCCTTCACACCAACTCTGCAGGTCTATAGCAATGTCATGAACGTCATACTTACCAGCTATATAACCATACGCCTCCGTTTGAAGGTAATGATAAGAGTTTTGATCTAGTAAAATAATTTCAATATTTTGCTGTTTTTCCAAACTCTCAATGGCTCTAAGCCCACCATAACCTCCACCGACCACTACAACTTTTTTCATCTTTTCTTCTCACCTTTTTGACTCAGTTTTAAAAAAATCATCGCCGTCATGACTGCGTCGTTGACGGCGTTATGCATACCCATGTTTGGAATATTATACTTTTTTAGCATAGTATCAAAACGCAAATCAATATTGCCTTGTGGAATTGTTGGAATTTGCGAGTCATAATACAACTCGGAGACTTCTATCATCTTATTTGGCAATTTAATCCCAAGTAGAGAAGTCGTATACTTATTTATCATGCTTACGTCAAACTCTAAATAATAACCAACCAAAGTTCTTGAACCAATAAAATCTAAAAACTTTTTTACAGCTTCCTCCGCGCATATGGCGTCTTGGACGTCACAAGCTCTAATCCCATGTATCTCTATGCTCTTAGAGCTTATCTTTTTAGAGTTTTTCACAAAGATTTCAAACGTTTGCGACGTTAAAATTTTATTATCTTTAATCTTAACCGCGCCAATGGATAAAATCTCATCCACCTTTGGGTTCAATCCCGTTGTCTCTGTGTCAAAAACGATATATTCATCGCTTACGTCTTGCTCAAACAAAAAATCAAACTCGCTCTCTTTGAGCTTGGCATGATTTCTTTTTTGCAAAAAATACGAGATAAAAGAGAACATTTTTACACAACCATGTTTAAATGAAAGTGAAAACTCATAAACTTTTTAAACTTGTTTATGATTTTAAAACTATCTTTAAGTAAATCCCTTTGAACTTTTGAGAGTTCTTGAGGATTAATATAGTTACTTTCTTGAAGCTCTTTTGCCTTAAGCATGGCTTTTAAACGAATGGCGCTTAACGTGTCAAAACTCTCAATGAGTTCCGCCGCAAAAGTTTTATCTATAACTCCAAGATTATTTAACTCTTTGATTCTTTCAATTGTGTTTGTTTCATTAATTCCATATTGCAAAGACAGAGTTCGCACGCCATGAACAATAGGAAAAGTACCACCTTTTTTTAGGTCAAGTTTGTTGGAATGATTTTTTTCCAATACAAAACCAGAAAAAAGAGAAAGAGGCGTTTCAAAATTTAAAATAGCTTTTGCAATATGGGCCAAAACGTCATCGCGCGAATGAAAATTATCAAAAAGATAAGATTTAAGCTCATCTAAAAGAGTTTTATTCCCGGCTACGCATTTCGCGTCAAGAAATATACTCAAATTTTGCGCGCTTTCATCATTCATGCTTCCTGCCCACTCATTGATAAGCGCTTTAAAACCTTTCACGTCTCTTCTCCAGTAAGCGTTGCTTACCATCACGTTGCCACTACATGATGGAAAACCAAGTTCCAACAGAGATGAGTTAAGTTGCATCATAGGCTCTACGTAAAGTTCCAAATCAACTCCATCTTTCACCACTAAAGCGTTGTCTTGATCGGTTTTGATGGTCTGCTCTTCCCTACCTTCACTTCCCATGACAAGAAGAGCGCAACTCTCTTGTAGGGATACAGGCACGCACATGTCAAACACTTTTTTATAAATCTTAAGATTTAGAGTGGAGACGAGTTTAGTGATGTATCTTACTTTCACGCCCTTTGCTCGAAGAGTTACAATGAGATTTTTTAAATCATCCTGCAGTTTTTTTAAATCGTCTATGTTTTTCGCTTTGTCAATCTGAACCGCCACTAAATGAGAGTGGTTTGCAAAATAACTCAAAAGGTCAAGCTGCTCCAAAACGCCTAAAATTTTTTTTCCATCCATGACCACTAAACGTTTAATCGCATTGTGAGTCATGATTAAAAGCGCGTTAAATAAAAAATCGTTGACGTCTATGGTTATGAGACCTTTTGTCGCTATCTCAGATATTTGAGCCTCTACGCTTACTCGACCTAAAAGCACCCTCTTTCTCAAATCACTGTCGGTGACTATCATATAGTCCTCTTCATGTTGAACGATAATGACGTTTGCTTTTAGCTCGTCTTGTTTCTTAAGGGCGTTTACTATGGTCTCGTCCGACAAAACAATGCAAGCTGGATGTAAAAATATCTCCGAGACTTTCGACATAAGAAATGGCGTTAAATCACTTGCGACGTCTTGATTTTTAAGTTGTTTGTGGCGCGATATGAAATCTTCTAAAAAATAACCTTGAATCTTTTTGTTCTGCATAAGAAAGAGAAAATCTTCTTTTTTTATTTCATAACAGATAAGCTCCTCTTCTACAACAAATCGCCCTTCCGTTTTTCCATAGATAAGAGCGTCAGCGTCAAAAAAATCACCAGACGAGTAGACGTTATGAATCTCATCTCCCTTAAACTCGGCGACTGAGCCTTTTATAATAATGTAAAAAGCGATAGATGGAAGAGTTTTGGAGATAAGAAGCGTATCTTTTACATAGTAAGCTATGTCGATTTTTTTCATCAAGCTATCAAGTTCCTTAGAACTTAATAACTCAAAAGGGTGTATAGACTCAATTA
>CALDOC010000480.1 GCA_937914675.1 uncultured Sulfurimonas sp. | reverse complement strand
TTTTTCAATTTCGAGGGCGGATACCCAAAGTGGCTTTTAAATTCGCGACTGAATTGAGCGGGGCTTACGTATCCCACTCTTGACGCCGCGTCGACTATCTTCATATTTTCAAATTGTATGAGTTGTCTGGCTTTGTTGAGTCTTATCTTTTTGATGTATTGAATCGGCGAATCGTCATAAATCTCTTTAAATTTTATGTGAAAATTCGCTCTGTGCATCTTTGCTTTTTTTGCCATCTCGTCAATGTTTATCTCTTGATCGAGATGATTCTGTATCTCGTCGACAATGTTTGAGATTCTTGAAAAATGGGTCAATTGACAACAGAGTTGGAGTAGATGTTCCCCCGTTGTGGTTTTGATAATCCTATAGTAAATCTCATCCAATACGTTATCGCCTAAAACTTTAGACTCCTCGGGATCAAGTAAGATTTTCATAAGTCTCACAAACGCGGTATCTATCTCATCGTTCATATTTCCCGTCACCACGTTTTTTGGCGTCTTTAAAGAGCCAATAGTTTTTTCGTCTATTAGCGAATGCATTTTTTGCAATCTTTTGAGGTCTAGGTCAATATAGAGCCCTTTCATCGCCTTCGTGCACGTCATTGTTTCACATTCGGCGGGTTGCGCCGTAGCGATGATGACGTATTGGTTATTTCCAAGAATCATATGCTGATTGTTTATAAAGCCCATATTCTCTCCACTGGCTATTAAAAAAATGCCACGGTTATAAAGTAGTTCCCTACTCTGTCCGCAATTATCTATTTTTAATAACTTTACTTTTTCCAAAAACGTAGACTTAAGCCCTTGCGTTTGTCCAAAGTCGTATTTGCTAAAAAGTTCTTCAATAAGCGCTTCTTTCATAACTAAAACCTCTATTTTATATAAATAGGCAAGGTTTTACGAGTTTTGCCCATTGTCTATGATTAAATAATAGATTATTATACATCATTCAATCTTACTCCATAGTAAGTGTAGAGATAAAAATAAAGGTTATAAACATGAAAATTCTAAAAAATTTAAAGACGCTGCTCCTTATTGCCCTCAGCGCGACGCCACTCTTCGCCATCAACGGCGATTTACTCATTGGTCTTGGCGCCAAGTCAAGAGCCATGGGTGGTTTGGGCGTCGCTAAAAGTT
>CALDOC010000479.1 GCA_937914675.1 uncultured Sulfurimonas sp. | reverse complement strand
ACGAGCTAATGCTCGCTCAGTCGCGTCAAGCCGCCATGGGAGACATGATAGGCATGATAGCCCACCAATGGCGACAGCCTTTAAGCGTTATTGCAATGCTGGGCAATACTCTTCGAGCCGATTTGGAACTTGGTAGCGAGATTTCCAAGGAAGAACTTTACAAACTTACAGAGTCGCTCAATGAACAAACGCAATCCCTTAGCCAAACCATTGAAGATTTTAGAACGTTCCTAAAACCGGAAAAAGAGAAAGAGAAAATATCTTTGTGCAAGATTTATGAAAAACTTCGCAGCATGATTCAAAAAACGCTAGAAACCAATCAAGTCGCTCTTTACTTCAAAGCTGATTGCGACGTGGAACTTTACACTTATCCAAACGAGTTTTTGCAAGTTTTTATCAACCTTCTCAATAACTCAAAAGACGCGATCCGAGAACGTAATATTGAAAATGGGGCGATTCACATCGATACGATTGTTAAAAAAAATCGTTTGATTATTGAGGTGAAGGACAACGCGGGTGGCATTGACTCCGACGTCATCCATAAACTAGGCGAACCTTACGTTTCTACAAAAAGCGTAAACGGCACCGGTTTGGGCGTATACATGTCAAAAATGATTTTGGAAAAACACTTCAACGGAGATCTTAGCTGGAAAAATTGCGGAGAGGGAAGTTGCTTTACCATCACTCTTCCTTTGTCAGAGTAAATTCATGGTGCAAGAGAAAAAAATATCCCAAGCGAAAGCGAAGCTTTTAGTAAATTATCCATATTTTGGAACTTTAGCGTCAAAGATAGACGTAGTGATAAACGACGACATCGAGGCTTTTAAAAGCGATGGCAAAAAAGTGGAAATCAACGGCGATTATTTGGAAAAATTGGAGCTTGGCGAGATGGAGTTTATCTTTGCAAATGGCGCCATGCACGCGAGTTTAGCTCATGAAGCGCGCAAAAACGACAGAAGCGGTTGGCTTTGGCAGATGGCTACCGATATGGCTATAAACGACATGT
>CALDOC010000478.1 GCA_937914675.1 uncultured Sulfurimonas sp. | reverse complement strand
TTAAAGTATATCAGTTATCCCATACTTTTTCTGTTATTTTTGGCTAAGGTATTGGCTTTCATAGTATAAAAGTAATAAATATAAAATATATAGTAGTTGTATTTAAATAGTGTAAAAAATCAACATCCTATACCTCCCGCGAGGGGGTGTTGATTTTTTATACTTTTAAATACTTTGATATATTTTTTATTTATGCTTTTATATCTATAAAGTTAGAAAATTACTTGTGTGAAAATCAAGGCTATGGAAGATGACATAATCAATGAGGCTTTATATTTTGAGGAGAGATCCTATAATTATTTATAGTGTAATTAAATATAAACAAGATAGTTTAACATAAGCTATTATATAATATTGTAAACATTATAAATAAAGGTATCTATGTGCAAGTAATTATTTTTAACCAAAAAGGTGGAGTTGGCAAATCGATGCTCGCCACGCAAATCGCATTGTACTTTGACGCGACGATTATTGAGTTGGACCCCTATGGAGTGCTTACTCAGACGTTAGATGAGGATAGAGTCTATAAGGTTGGATTGGACGAAGACATACCAGAGATCACTGAAGGAGATGTTGTGTACGACTTTGGTGGCTTTGATGATAAGCGCTTGGACGTAGTCTCAAAAAACGCCGACCTGATTATCATTCCTTTTAATCCAACGATTAACGCGCTTGGCACAACACTGGAAAGTTATAAAAGAGCCTCTGAGCAAAACGTTCCAATTCTCTTTGTGGTCAACGCGATTATTAAAGATCAAGACGCGCTTGACGCGATAGAGTATTTAAAAGAGACAACAAGAGATGATATAGAGTACTTTATCATTCCACACACAAGAGCGCTGCAAACTTCTGAAAACGAGGGTCAGAGCATTATAGAGTTGGCTAACTCATCAGGACTAAAACGTCATACCTATAAGAAGATTAGTGCTACTATGACGGAACTCATGAAACTAATAAAAAGTTATATTTAACTATAATTCTTTATAATTAAATACACTATAAATAACTACCTAAAGGATACGTAATGGCAAAAGCGAAATTTGACAAACTTAGTTCAGATAAACCCTCTGTAACGACCCATGCCGATTTACAAACTAAAAAGCCGGGGCGACCAGCTGGCTCTAAAGTAAAAAAAGAGCAAGCGAACGTATCCCTATCGGTTGCGCTTACTCCAACTCAAAAGAGTCAACTCATCGAGTACGCTGACAAAGATGATAGAACGGCTGGATATGTAATTAAAAAGCTTCTCATTGAGAACGGTATTATTGAGTCAAACAAATAATGGCTACTTAGCGATATAGCTTAAAAACATAACCTTCATGAGAGTACCATCTATCCCCTCTTTTTTATAAACGGTTTGAAGAATGTCACTCGTGATTTTCTCATCTTCGAACTTTTTAATCAATATTTCTTGCTCCTTTTTTAAAAGTGAGTTAAAATAGTTTTGAGCCTTTTTTTGGTCTTTAGGTACATGAGAATTGTCTGCATTATGTACTCTGCTCAATCCAGCTGTATTTGCAGTGTTTTTCTCTCAAGTTGAGTCGATGTGTTTTTGCCTGACGCTTCTTGTAGAAGTTGACGATAAGGGCTTCTCATGTTTATTTGAGATAAGGGTATAGTCATTTTTTAGTACGGTTAGAGTATAAGCGGGGATGTTTTTTATTAGCTTTTGAGAGACCTTATGTTTTATGATCGCTAGCGACTCTTTGATATAAGGGATTGGATAGATCTTGAGTGTTTGCCCAGCTTGCCTGAGCGTTAATCAAAACTCTTTGATTAATCTATCTTGCAGTTCTTGATTCTTAACTACCTTTATATCTTGTAGAACTTTTTGAGGTTTGAGTATTTCACTGAAATGAAATTTCAAAGCAATTACTTTTCTGTTCTGCTTTTGATATGTAACTTCCACTCTGTATCATCATAGAGAGCTGAGTTCATCAACTGCAGGTTTTATGACTCTCAGGGATAATCTTTTAAATTCTCTATATTGATGTTTTTCAATTCACATCAGTTTTCTAAAATCATCGAGTGGTATCACTGGAGTTTGACCTATGCTGTGATAGTCTATGAATATCTCGTAGAGGCATAGAGAGTATTTGGATGAAAAGAGTTTCATCATTGAGAGCTTTATTTTTGCGTAGATGTTTGGTTGATGCAGTTTTTTTCTTAAAACTGGCGAAAAAGAGTAAGTGCATAATCATTCACTAAACTCCACTGATGAGAGCAAGGTGGTGGCAGACCATGCGTCTTTATCTTTTCACAAAAGATTAAACTCCACTACGGTTGACATCAAAAGCTTTAGAGACTCTTTTAAATAGGATATATTTTTAGAGTTAAATCACACTATCAACTTTAGATATGTTATATCTATGGTAAAACTCTCTTTTTTATCTAGGTCTCCATACGCAAACGCAATCAGAAAATTAAATATCTTTCTTTGTAGAAGTGATATTTTATTTGAGATAGCAATGACCGCTGAGTTTTTTATCAGATTATCGTTTATTGTTTTTTCCATAATTTGTTAGATGAACACTTCGTAAAATATAATATAATATAATCTATAACTAATGAGTTTGAATAAAAACATAATTTAGAAAATCGAAGTGTTCTCCATAAGTATATTTATAAAACTACAAATTGCAAATATTTTAGCTTGACACAATCAGATTGATATTTTCTAATGATGAAAATATTCTGATACATTCACCCCATAAACGTAAACCTTTCAACCCATAGATAGTAACCTTTGGTAAAATCATGACCCATAAACAGTAACCTTTAACTTTTTTAGCCTCTCTGTTAAACCAAGAACTCCACCCCTAAAATATATTGAATTAAAATATATATTAAATCGATAGTGATTT
>CALDOC010000477.1 GCA_937914675.1 uncultured Sulfurimonas sp. | reverse complement strand
TATTTATGAGTTACACGGATGAAAATTGGATACGAAACGGCGTTGAAGTGAAAATTCCAAAGAAGTTTAAAAAGTTTGGCGGAGAGATATTTAAAGAGTGCCTCTCCCACTGTATAATAGCCCCCTCTGCGACTCTCATTCATAAAAGTTTGCTAGAAAAAGTCGGAGTTTTCGACGAGAGTTTGGAAGTGTGTGAAGATTATGATTTGTGGTTGCGAGTGGCGATAGAGTTTGAAATAGGTTTGGTGGATAAAAAACTTATCAACAAATACGCGGGACATGAAGAGCAACTGAGCTTTAAACATTGGGGCATGGACAGATTTCGAGTTTTGGCTTTAGAGAAACTATTGCAAACTTCTCTTCAAGAAAAAGAGATAATCACTCAAACTTTAATAAAAAAATACGCTCTCTTACTCAAAGGCGCGATTAAATACGATAAAATGCAAGAGATTCATTTGTATGAAAGAAAATTACGATTTTTAAATATAAAGTAGGGGCCAACAATGTCAACTCGACATCAAATATTAAACTTAATTGGTAGAAACCAAGAACTGTTTGCTGATGACGTAAACAACAAAAATAACGAGTTGAACGCAATGGTTTCTTCCTCCTCTTTTTTGGTTATTGGCGGGGCAGGTTCCATTGGACAAGCGGTCACGAAAGAGATATTTAAACGCCGTCCCACAAAGCTTCATGTAGTCGACATCTCCGAAAACAACATGGTCGAACTCGTTCGCGACGTTAGAAGTTCCTTTGGTTATATCGATGGAGATTTTCAAACGTTCGCGTTGGACGTCGGAAGCGTTGAGTATGACGCTTTTATAAAAAACGACGGCAAGTACGATTACGTTTTGAACCTCTCCGCGCTTAAACACGTAAGAAGTGAAAAAGACCCTTTCACTCTTATGCGAATGATAGACGTAAACGTCTTTAACACCGATAAAACTTTGCAACAATCAATCGACAATGGAGTGAAAAAGTATTTTTGCGTCTCAACCGACAAAGCCGCGAATCCAGTCAACATGATGGGAGCGAGCAAACGCGTCATGGAGATGTTTCTTATGAGAAAATCGTT
>CALDOC010000476.1 GCA_937914675.1 uncultured Sulfurimonas sp. | reverse complement strand
GGACAACCACAATCGTAATCGACTAAAGTGACGTTTCCAGCGTTGCTGACGTCAACGACTTTTTGTTTTTTAATGTAATCACGAGTCACGTCGTAGACCGCGCGTATCTTCTTTGTTTGAAGGTTGGCACCCGCGTTTTGCAAGTTTCCTCCCCATGATGATACTACGTACGTCTTGTTCAGGTCAATGGGCTTACCACCAATCATGAGCTTAGATATGCGCTTTCCAGCTTTATTCGCTACGGCGATGCTATAAGTGGCGCCACCTAAACGACTCATGTCTCCACCTTGCTGATAGAGAGGATTCGCGTTAAATACGTTATCCGCTATGTCTTCTAGTAAGTTGGCTATCTGCTTTCCTTGAAGTTCAAACGTATAAACGTTCGGGTAAGTGATACCACACATCTCGTAAACGTTATCCATTAAAATGTCATCGCCCGCAAGAACCGTTGTACCCCATCTATACCCAGGAGTAAAGGATATGTCGCATTTCATCTCATCCATAATGGCGTCGTTAATCAACTGGTCAAAAGTTGAAAAGAAAGTATCGCGTTTATAGAGAGTGTTCTTGGTTTTACCTAAAACTTCATTAAACTCTTTTGCGAACGGCGCGTAGAGTTCTTCAACAAGCTTAACTCCCTCGGGATCCGCTGGAATCATGTTTGAAGCTATGGGCACTAGTTTGTACTCGTATCCATGCACTTTTCCATTTTTAGCGTCAATGTCCAAACGACCAACGTATTTACCATGACTTCCAGCGATTACAATTACAGTGCCATTTATGGTAATGGGCTTTGGTGATGGGTCATGAGTATGTCCGCTTAAAATAAAGTCAACGCCATGAACCATTCGAGCCACTTCTTGATCAACGCTAAAACCATCATGAGAAAGTACAACGACGCAGTCAACTTTATGTTCTTTTCTTAACTCGTCTACGTATCTTTGAAGCGTATCAGGTCTTATGCCAAAACTCCATCCTTCTGTAAACTCTTTAGGGTTTGCAGTTGAAGTAAAGGGAAAAGCTTGACCAATAATTCCAATCTTCGCTCCGCCTCTCTCTTCAATAACGTATGGTTCAAAAATCAACTCTTCGTATTCATCGGCGAAAGGGTCGTTTCCAATAACGTTTTGAGCGATAAACTTCGCGTCTAGCATCTCTATAAGCTCTTTGACTCTCTCTTTGCCATACGTAAATTCCCAGTGTCCAACCATTACGTCGACACCAAGGTAATTTTGAGCTTTTACTATGGCTTCGCCACGAGTTTTTAGGGCTACGCCAGTACCTTGCCATGTGTCGCCAGAGTCTAAAAAGAGTACGTTTTTTGCGCCGCGTTCTTTACGAACATGGTCAAGATACGTTTTCATATGAGCGATACCGCCCATCTTTCCAAACTTTTTAGCCAAAGCGTCAAAATCCATATGCGTGTCAAAATAAGCGTCAAGCGAACTTGGCTCTAAACCATAATGTTTCGCAAACGCTTCACCACATAAAAAACCAGGCGTTCCAACAAGATTTGGAGCTGAAATCAAAGTTGATGGCTCTCTCCAATAAAGCGGCTTAATATGCGCATGAATGTCACACATATGGAGTAGCGTGAAATTTCCCGTTGCGTTAAAATCGTAAATATCGTTTAAAGACAAACTAGCTGGCGTTTTTGAACTAGCCATTCCCGCCGTAGCGGCGCCTAGTCCGAAAATAGCGGCGATATGCATAAAGTCTCTTCTTGAAATATCCATCTTGGAGTCCTATCTTTTTAGACCGGGAATACTAATTTCCGAGCCCTTCGCTTCATTCGTCAGATAAACTTCAAGAGCGACCATCTCTTTTGAACCAAGAGGAATAACCGCTAAAAGAGCGTTGTTCATACAGCCTTGAAAACGAACCGCCAACGTTGTCATATTTGATTTAGTCATTCTATACGCAGGCCAATTTGCCGCAACCGCATTGCCTTTTCCATCAATTGCGGGTAAAGGTTGCGTTCTTAAAATAGAACCAACTACGTCAGGCGAGTGGCAAGAGTTACATGCCAAGCCACGTCCACCGCGCTTTGTCATATAAACTTCTTCTCCCATGGCTCGCGCCGCTTTCATCTGTTTATTCGCATTTACGTCTATGTTTATTTTCTGACCATTTGCAAGAGATTTTGCATAAGCGCTCATGTCGTACATATCCGAACTTTTAAGTTTAAATGGCTTGTGTCCATTTTTGCTCATTAAACCTTGAAGAGCTTGATCTAGCGCCACAACTTGTTTAAATTCTGGTAAATAACGAGGAAAACCCGCTATGTAGGCTGGTAGTTTTTCTTCGCTTACATTAAAAAAAGCGGCTAAACCAGCTTCTCCTCCACCATATTTCGCTAACAACTCTTCACCATTGGCAACCATCATATCCGCTGGATTGTTTTCTAACATCTCAGAGTACATGGCGCGGTCAGCGTCGCTCATCGCAAACTGCTCGCCAGCAAAAGAAAATGATGAGAGCAGAGCGAGAGATAAAACTATTTTAGTTCCTATTTTCATCAATTATCCTTTTGGTTTAATCTTGATACTTGCTTCGTTGACTTCACCAGTACTGTCTGTAAACGTAACGCTTAATTTACCAGCGCCATTTATCTTCATCGAAGTTGTAAACACTGGATTAACTGAAAGTGATTCCCATACGTTCATAGTTGTAATCACTTTTCCGTTATATTCAAACTTTACGCTGTTGATATACTTTGCGGGTATGATCTCTTTTGTTTTTTTGTCTTTACCCATACCTGTATCCATAGGGTGCATAACCATAAAGTTTACTTTAACAACTTCACCATCTTTATATTTTTTAGGTTTGATTTTAATCAATGATTTTGACATTTTATTTCCTCATATTTTTATTTTTTATTTTTATTTTTGTCGAGACATTGGGTCAAAATCAACCACAACCGCCAATAGTCACCTTAACGCTTTGAGACGCTATCAAAAATTCACCATTACTTAACTCAATTACCGCAACAACGTCTTGCGTGCCACCAAGTTTAATACGAGTGGAAAACATTGCTTCCCCATTTGCTGGAGTCAAATGTATGTCAATGGTTCTCGCATTGAAATTTTTTGAAGTTAAAATATGAATTGCTTTTACATAGTCGGCGTCGGTCATTGGCGAATCAACGTTAACGGTTACGGGAACAACCGCTCCATTTTCCGCAATTTCTGGAACTTTCAATTTTACCTTATCTGACGCAGTAGGAGTCTTACCACCAGTTATTGCGTTTAAAGCGGTCGCGTACGACATTGCGTTTTTACTTACTGTTTTTTTTGCGTCCGCCGCAAAACTCATCGCTGGGATTACAGCGCTCACTGCAACAACCGCGCCTACTTTTTTAAAAAAATCTCTTCTTTGCATAATATAATTTCCTTTTATTATTTTGGAGAAACAATATATGACGTCATATCACATATCTCTCTTTCGTTAAATAACTTTGTAGTCAAGTTAACCGTCATATGAGTATCTTTATTGTCAACGCGAGGGTCTGCAATTTTTTGATAAACAAATTGATTGTCTCTAACGCCAGTCGCCACAAACATATCTTTGTATCCAGTTAAATCCGGACCAATGTTTCCGCCGCCTACAGCGCCCTCAATATTGTGACAAGCGACGCAATTGCCGTATTGCTTAGGCTTGCCGTCAGCGTTATTCTTAGCCAAACCTTTTGGAGCGTCGCCTTTCGTCTTACCGCCGTTTAAGTTGTGAAATATAAACGAACCTCTAGCGATAGCGTCCGCGTCTGTCGTAACGCAATTAGCTGGCATAGTGAATTTTGTTGGTGGTCCCATCAAGTCTTTTTCAATAATCTTACTTGCGTTTGGCGTTTCAATCACACTACTATAATCAGCAGCGAATAGAGAAGCACCTACAAGTAGTGACATCATCACAGTTTTTTTCATCCTCATTCCTCCGGTTTGTACTTTAGATGGCATAAGTATAGTTGATAATTGTAAAATTTGTGTAAAATTAGATTTATTTATACTATATTTTTAATGATTGAAGGGATTACATAGAGAAACTCTGTTCCAATTTTGGGGGTAGAGTATATTTTAAGAAGAATTCCATACTCGTCAATGATTGATTTGACAATATTTAGACCAAGACCAAAGCCTCCATGATTGAGGTTTTCTCGGTAATATCTATCGAAAATTTTATTTACATTTTCTATGCCTATCCCATAATCTTGAAAACTAAGGTGACATTTATTGTCTTCAATGTACATTTTTACGTCTATCTTAGAATTTTCATGTGAATATTTTATTGCGTTTGAAATAGTATTGTCAATAATTCTTTGTAGTTTCTTAGGGTTTATTCTTATTTTATACGTACTACCGACGCTTGAATTGATGATTATGTTTTTCATGAGAGCCACTTCTTCAAAATATTCTATTCGCTCTTTTAAAAAAAGAGCAACGTCAATAATTTCATTATCGTATTTCATTCGATCGTATTTGATAAGATAGTCCATGTCGTCATATATGTTTGCAAGAACTTTTGTCGCGGCTTTCATTCTTTGCATATATTTGTTTGGCATGTTTTTTCTATTGTACAAATCAATGTTTACGTTGATAATGGATAAAGGAGTATTAATCTCATGCATTGAATCTTTTATAAAATTATCTAAAGTCTTATTTAATTTTTTAAATGGCTTTGCAAACGTTTGTAAGAAAAATATGCTTAATATAAAAATCAAAACGAGAAGACTAAAAAGAATAAGCATGATTTTTTCATATATGACGGCGAATGACAACTCATTTTTTACGATAAGGTACATTGCCCCAAAGTATCTCTCTTTAGGCAGTTCTATAATCAAATAAGCGTCATTGCCATCTAAGTGATATCCATCCTTAAAATATTTTATCTTGTAATCAATGAGCGAAAAGATTGGTTTAAAACTTTTATCATAGAGACCTGATTTAAAGGTTTTAAATCTAGGATATTCAAAATACTCTTCATCCGTATTATGTTCATGCATCGCGTTTATAACCAACAGAGCTTTCTCTTTGAGCAGCAACTCGTTTTGGATGGAGTGAATATTTTTCATATATATGAAATAAACGAACAATGGAGTCAAAAGAATAACCGATATTAAAACGGTGTATATGATCGCGTACTTTGTCGCATGCGTATTATCTTTCAATAATGTATCCTAGTCCACGTCTATTTTTAATGGTGTCTTCGGGTAACTTTTTTTTCAGATTATTTAGCTGGACTCTTATGGTGGCGGGTTCAACGTAATCGCCCCATATTTCATCTTGAAACATCTGCGAAGAGACTACGGAGTTTTTGTGTTTTATGAGAACTTCCAACATATCTTGTTCGGTTCTTCTGAGTATTACTTCTTCCTTCGCGACAGTTAATTTAGCTTTTTTCATGTCATACGTAATGTTGCAACCTAAATTCACAAGCGAGCTATCGTCTCCCGACGCTCTCCTGAGTACTTGTTCTATTCGAAGTTCCAACTCTTCTAAGTCAAACGGCTTTCTTATATAATCGCAACATCCTTGTTTATATCCCTCTTTTACATGGTCCAAGCCAGTCATAGAGGTTAAAAATATCGCTGGTTCTTCTCTTGAGTCAAGTCTAATTTTCTTCAAAAGTTCAAAGCCATTTAAAGATGGAACGTTCACGTCTAAAAGCAAAAGGTCATACGATTTATCATATATGGCGTTATATGCGTCTAAGCCATCACTAAAACCATCCACTTTGTAACCTAAGTCCATTAAAAATTCTTCTACGCTTATGCGTAGTGAATATTCATCTTCCAATAATAAAATTCTCATCTAATTTTCCCATCTATTTTTTTAACTATTCTTCTTTCTAACACCATTTGAATTAATTCGTCTTTTGATTGTTTATCAAGTTTTTTATAAGACTCTTCCAAAAACAGTTGTTTGTCTTCATAACTTACAACGTCTTTGAGATATGACATCGAAGACGCTTTATAATCATCATACGCGTTAGCCGCGTATTTGTCTTTTTTTATTATGTCGTAAAGCGTGCTTCTCGTCACGTTTATCAAATATGATATATCGTCTTCAGGCTTTCTAAAATAATCCAAATATTTTTGAGGAAGCACAAGAACAAACGCTCCAATAGGTAGTGAAGCCCCATCATACATTGTTTTATAAAATACGTATTTGTCATCCATATGTACGACTTTTGATAGTTTCAGCTCCTTAAAGTCGATGTTTCCTAGCGTTTGAATATGATTGTAATTATAGTTTAGATTCGATACGACGTAATTTTGTATCGCTACGTTATTAACCATTAAAACTGCCGTGTCGATATACTTTGTGTCAAGCAGTACGTAAAGGTCGACTCCTATGGAAGCAAAAAAGTCTGTTGTGGGTTTAAAAAATGAAATGACTTCCACAAAACCGAGGAAAACCTCATTTTTATATATTGGAACAGTTGCCTTTATCCCCAATCTCCGACCGATCTCTATCGAAGCCCGCGGCGTTTTATGGGTTTTAAAGTACTCTAGATCGGTTCTATAATCTCCTAATGGCATTCCAGCGTATATACTATCCCAGCTTCTTGCAAAAATATTTAACTCTTTTGTAATAATCTGCGCTCTAATGGATATGCTTGTCGTTTTTTCAATCGAAGACGTAATGTCTGCAAGTATTTTATATCCTAAATCTTCATCGTCATTTTCCAAAGCGTTTACGATACCCTCATTTTTAGAGAGTAACATAGCTGTTTTGAGGTCGTCCATTTCATGGAGCTTCAACTGAGAATCAAGAGTGAGTATTACTTGGTCCATCACATTATAGATTTTCTCTTCTTTTGCTTGATTTTTGTAGTAAAACGAACCTACCAAGACAACTGTAACAATTAGAACAAAACCTATAATGAAATTTTTTAACATTTGCTTAGCCATTTTTAAAATAAGAGAATATTATAACAAGATTTAATCTGTTATTATCTAAAATACAAATAATTAAAATTATATGGAGTGGTTGCATGATAGATTTAGACACAGAGATATGCGTTTGCAATGGATTAAGCGTTAAAGACATAGCCCAATGCATAAAAGAAAATGATTTAAAATCATTGGAAGACGTACTAGAAAGTAAGACATGCCAAATCGGTGACAAATGCGAATCCTGCCATCATGACGGCTATAATAATGATGGATTAAACATTCCCATGGTTCTATCCATGGTTCGACAAAAGCTAGTCTAAATGTTTTTTCTCACTTGAAAGGCAACTCTTTATCGTTTTTAAATCATTCATCGTCATCTTCTTTAAGTCTGGATTTCTAAGTAAATGTTGAGGGTGATTAATTGGGACGAGCTTATAATCTTTAAAGTCTATAACATGCCCTCTTACATTCTCAAAGTTATTATAATCGCCAGTAACCTTGCCATATGCGTCTTGACCTAGAGTGACGATTACCTTTGGTTTCACAAACTCAATCTGTGAAAACAGATACGGCTTACAAGAATTCCACTCCGATTGTGAAGGTTTGTTCGACTGTAGTGGTTTACATTTGACGGCATGAGTTAAATAAACCTCACTGATACTTAAATGTAAAACGTTTTCTATCATGTTTTTTAAAGTTTCTCCAGACCTTCCAGCGTAATAACTGTTAGAAGAGTCTTGAACTTGTGAAATCTGATAATCAATAATCATTAAATCAGCGTTAATATTTCCACTACCACCCATACTCTGACTTCTTGATTTACTCAAATCGCAAAGATGACATGTGACGATGTTTTGACGTAGCTGTTCTAAAGTGTTTGGTTTCTCATAATTATTTTTTTCATTTACGCTAAATGGATCTACGTACTCATACCCAATGGCTTTCAATCTATAGAGATTTTGAAGAAGAACAAGATTTTGATACGACTTCAATATGACGCCTTTAGTTATAAAATAATTTTTGAAAGTATATTGCAATAGTGGTTGATTTGGGCTTAAAGTTTTGCAGTTGATTAAAATGGCTAAAACTGAAACAATGTAAAAAGATTTTGATTTGATTTTTTGAAGTGTATGGCTCCGGATACTGGATTCGAACCAGTGACCAAGTGATTAACAGTCA
>CALDOC010000475.1 GCA_937914675.1 uncultured Sulfurimonas sp. | reverse complement strand
ATTTCAATGTGGCGTTCCATGTCAAGACGATTTCTCAGCCCAGTCAAGGGATCATGAGAAGCCGCGTACTTTAATCTGTTGTTTGCGCTTTCTAAATGGAGCGTTCTCAACTCAACGGTGGTTTCTAAATTTTCCAAGACTTTGTCATTGGCTAAATTGAGAAGAATTATATGCCTAACCATTGGTTGAAAAATGAATATGACTTCAAGCAAGAGAGTAAAAATTGTCATAATCCAAACCAGCGTCTCTAATTGCTTCATATCCTGTAATTTTTTTTCGCCTTCCATTTGGTACTGAAACACGACTTTATTTAAGTCTTTCAACAACGTCTCAGACTGTTTGTCTATTGCGCGTTTGACTTCGTCCATGTGCGTATGGTCGTCACTAGAGAGTAGCGACAGGGCTGTGTTTGCATAAGCTTCAACCCTAAAAGCGAGATTCATCTCGCCAAAATACATCTCATAAATAGCGGGAGACAAAGATATGATTGTTTGTTTGGATAACTTTCCAGTTGAGAGTATTTCATTTGCTTTTAACATCTCTTTTGCATGTCGCGTCAAAAGTTCTTTAGCGACGCTTGCGTTGTATAAGGACGTATGTTCACTGGCGTTTATCGCGTCATGAACTCGATAAGCGTCTAAAGCTATATGTTGAGACAACATTCTCTGTTTGCCAGAAACGTTTACTAGGTAACCGGTGCCATTTGTGCTTTTGATGGCGGCGTTGAGCGTGAAAAAAGCGACTGTCGACAAGATCGCAATCAAAGAGAGAGCGAGTACGTACCTAAAAGTAACGCCCTGCTGAAGTTTTTTAGGCGTATCGCCCATTCGTAACTCCTTAATTCATTCCATTGAAATTTTTCATTTCCATCTGAGCCAGAGCGTAACTCTCGACCGTGCCAACGTCTCTGTGATATACGTCGTTGAGATAAGCGTTTATTTTTCCCAAATACAAAGGTATCACGTCTAGACTAAAATCTATCTTTTTTTTGTTTAAACTCTCTAAAAAAGCCAAGACGGTCGGCTCGCAAATATATACGGCTCCGTTGGCGAGATTTGAGGGCGGACGTTCCACTTTTTCATAGAACTCTCTCACTATGGAGTTTTCGTCCAGTTTCACAACGCCGCATGAGGATGGATTGTCGGATTTGAACAACATCATGGTTATTTCGCATTTTTTGTCCCTCTTGGCGTGAGACGACAAAAAATCCCCGAAGTCGCAAAAAGAGAGGTTGTCCGCGTGAACGAGCATAAACGCCTCTTCGTCAAAAAAATCTCGATTTTTCAAAAGCGTTCCACCGGTGTTTAAAAGCTCCTCTTCGTAAACCAAGGTGATTTTCTCAAAATATTCGCTGTTTTTGACGAACTCTTCGACTTGCTCGCTCAGATAGGAGGCGTTTATCAAAAACTCGTCGACGCCCACCGCGCTGAGATTCTCAAGCCAATACTCCAAAAGAGGCTTGCCATTGATGGGGACTAGACATTTTGGAATCGCGTCCGTTATGGGTCTGAGCCTCGTGCCAAGTCCAGCCGCCAAAAGAAGAGCTTTCATTTAGTCTAGTTCTTTTAAAAGTTCTTCTTTTTTTATCGGGACGTTGCCCAAGCGACTCACTTGAATCGCCGCTCCAAGAGAACCCAAATACGCGCTTTGCCAGATGTTTGCGCCAACCGCCAACGCCATGGAACTGCAAGTGAGCAGAGAATCCCCCGCGCCGCTCTCGTCTTTGACGGTGCTTCCAAGCGCTTCGATATTGTCCGTCAAAAGCTTGGCGGTTGGAGAGTTGTATATCATGACGCCCTCGGCTCCAAGCGTTGTAAATATATATTTTGCGTTGGATTTGTTCGCCAATTTTTGTGACAAAACGACCAGTCCCGACGTAAAGTCGTTTAAAGATAGTCGTATCTCCCTCTCGGTCGGCGTAACCAAGTTCATGTCTTTAAACTTGCTTATGTCTCCCGTCTGCGATGAGCTTTGAGAATCCGCCGACATGAAGATGTTTCT
>CALDOC010000474.1 GCA_937914675.1 uncultured Sulfurimonas sp. | reverse complement strand
GAAATTTTAGAAACTATGATAAAAAGAAGTTATTGATGCACTATTTAAATATAAGTTTTACGCATAAAAATTCAAATTTGGAAATCAGAGAAAAACTCTCTTATCCAGACGATGAGAGTAAAATTGCATGCATGCAAACGCTCACAAACTCCAATTTCATAACGGAAGTGATTTTATTTTCCACATGTAACAGAATGGAGGTTTTATGCAACTGTTCCGACGTTAAAGGCGCAACAGCCAACATCCTAGAAACATTAAGCAAGCGCGCTGGGTTGAGCGTTGAAGAGTTATCTCAACATGCGGACGTTTTAGACGACAGCGACGCCATTCATCATCTTTTTAGCGTTGCGTGCTCTCTTGATTCAATGGTTTTGGGCGAGACGCAAATAGTTGGTCAATTAAAAGACGCGTTCAGATTTGCGTATGACAATAACTTTTGTGGCAAAAAGTTGGCAAGAGCTATGAAGAACGCTTTTTTATGTTCGGCGAAAGTGAGAAATACGACTGAAATATCTTCAAAACCAGTTTCGATAGCCAGCGTCGCCGTGTCAAAACTAAAATCAATCGTTGATGACGTTACTAACAAAAAGGCGTTGATAATTGGAGTGGGTGAAATGTCTGAAATAACAGCCAAGTATCTTGTAAGCGCTGGCGCGGACGTTTACATTACAAATAGAACTAAACACAAAGCGGATGAATTAGCGATGGAGTGTGGCTCAAAAACATTCGATTTTACGCAACTTTCAGCTGCCGTCAATGAATTTGAAATTATCTTTACCGCCACGTCAGCGCCACAGCCTATCATTAATGACAATATTGTGGAAAAATGCGATTTTGATAGATATTGGTTCGATTTAGCGATACCTAGAGACATTCATTGTAGTAAAGACGAGAAGATAAATTTATTTGTCGTCGATGATTTAAAGCCAATATTGGATGAAAATTTAAAATTTCGAGAAGAAGCCGCTCGCATGGCTCATGGAATAGTGGGTAGAGGAGTGGTCGAATTTTTTGATTGGTTAACCGCTCAAGACATTGAACCAACGATAAAAGCGTTGTATTTGAAAGCGTCTCAAGCGGCTTTAACAGAGAGTAAACGAGCCATTGAACACAGTTATATACCAAAAGAGTATGAAGCGGAGGCAAAAAAAATGTGTGAACAAGCGTTAAAAACATTTTTACATGATATGACAAAAAATATGAGAAGCGCCGCTAGTGACAGAAAGTCTGATTTACTAAATAGCGCCATGACCGCTATGATAAAAGAAAAACAAGGGGCAACCGCATAATGAGAAGAAGCAGAGCTTTTATACCAACCTCCAAAGAAGCGCCATCAGACGCAACCTTGGCGAGTCATATTTACCTTTCTCGCGGGGGATTTATTTCTCAAGTCGCTAGCGGGCTTTACAACTACATGCCTTTAGCCAAGCGCGTAATAAAAAAAATAGAGAACGTCATCAATGAAGAGATGACAAAAGTCGGAGCTGAGGAAGTTGAACTTAGTTTTGTGACTCCAGCCGATTTATGGGCTCAGAGCGGTCGAATAGAAAAGTTTGGAAAAGAGTTGTTGCGTTTTCGTGATAGAAAAGAGAACCTTTTTGTTTTAGGTCCCACTCATGAAGAGATGATGGTCGACATGGTTCGCAATCGCGTTACGTCTTATAAACAGCTTCCAATTAATCTTTATCAGATTAAGACGAAGTTTCGAGACGAAGCGAGACCTCGTTTTGGGCTTATGCGCGGGCGCGAGTTTATCATGAAGGACGGTTACTCTTTTCACTCCTCCGAAGAGGACTTAAATAGAGAGTTTGACGCTATGGAAGCGGCCTATAAAAAGATCTTGACTCGTCTTGGACTTGATTTTAGAGTTGTTGAAGCCGATAGCGGCGCCATTGGCGGAAGTGGTTCAAAAGAGCTGATGGTTATAGCCGATAGTGGCGAGGATACCATCGCCATTTGTTCTAAATGCGAATATGGCGCAAACATTGAAGCGGCTGTTCG
>CALDOC010000473.1 GCA_937914675.1 uncultured Sulfurimonas sp. | reverse complement strand
AAATGTGGAATCTGATTTAGGTTACTTTGGAAGTGGTTTTTAGAGGTTCCCTTATTTGAGTACAATTTGCTAAAAGTTATTGGATATATATGTTTGAATTACTCATGCTTGGTTTTTTTGTTGGAATCGTTTCTGGATTTTTTGGAATTGGCGGAGGAACCATTTTGGTTCCAACGCTTTTATTCTTAGGATTTGAGACAAAAATCGCTATAGGGATTTCTGTAATTCAAATGGTTTTTAGCTCTATATTTGGAAGTTATTTAAACAATAAAAAAGGCACTCTTGACGTGCTCATGGTTGCCATCATAGGCATTGGCGGTTTTGTTGGAGCTTTGCTAAGTGGAACGATAGCGTCAGTGTTTAGCGATGACGCGTTAGAACTTCTATTTTTAATCTTTACAGTTTTTGCGCTAATAAGGCTTTTCTTTAAAACGCAAGAACGCAAAGACGCTAAAAAAGTAAATAAAATTATTCTATTGCTTATAGGCTTTATAATTGGCGCGATAAGCATGACTATAGGAGTAGGGGGAAGCTTGTTGCTTGTTCCAATTTTAGTTGGTTTTTTGCATGTGCCATTGAAACAAGCGACGTCGGCTGGATTGTTTTTTGTGGTTTTTTCATCAATCTCAGGTTTTATCTCTCACTCCATGGAGGGGCACATAGATTATGAAAGCGGAGTTATTATAGGAGTCGCGTCACTGGTTGGCGTTTACATAGGCATACAGCTAAAACATAAAATAGACGCGGTGATACAGAAAAAATCGTTAATTGTTTTTTATTTAACGATAGTGTCGTATTTGTCATATAGAGTTTTTTCTTGATAACGAGTACGAAAGATTAAATTCGATATAATCCAGAGTTTAACGATATAAATAGGTGAAGATTTATGTCAACAAAAGCTCGATGAATTCAAAACAATTTTTTAAGATAGCAATTAAACTATGATAAATTCAAAGCTATTTTAGGCGAAAGCGCAGATGAAAAAACAGATTGTAAAGATATATAAAAGGCTGAAATTTGAGTAAAAAAGACGTAATTATAATAACTGGCGCAAGAGAAAATAATTTAAAAAATATAAACTTGACAATTCCTAAAAACGCCTTGGTCGTCATGACGGGATTGAGCGGTAGCGGTAAATCCACCCTTGCGTTTGACACGCTCTACGCGGAAGGACAACGCCGCTACATGGAGTCGCTTTCATCATACGCTCGTCAATTTCTTGACCGTGTTGGAAAACCTGACGTCGACAAGATAGAAGGACTCACTCCCGCCATCGCCATCGATCAAAAAACAACCTCCAAAAATCCTCGCTCCACCGTTGGAACCATTACCGAGATATATGATTATTTTAGACTTCTGTATGCGCGAGTGGGGACGCAACACTGTCATAAATGCGGTAAAGTCATCTCTCAAATGAGCGCGTCGGACATCATAGGCGAAGTCGCCAAACTACCAGAGGGGGCGAAACTCGTTCTTATGGCTCCGCTTGTAAGAGAAAACAAGGGCGCTTACGCCGATTTGATAGAATCTTTGGTTCATAAGGGATACGTTCGCGCCATGATAGATGGCGTCATGGTTAGGCTTGATGAAGAGATAGAGTTGAGCAAGAGTAAAAAACACACTATTAAAGTCGTGATAGACAGAGTCGTCGTGAAGCCCGAAAACAAAGAACGGATTGCGGCGGACGTCGAGAAGGCTTTAAAAGAGAGTTATGGAGAACTAGAGATAGACATACTCAATTATGAAGAGCTTGATTGCAAGCCTCATATACACTACTCCGAGCATAACGCTTGTTTTGATTGTAAAATTAGTTTTGAGCCATTGGAACCACTCTCGTTTTCATTCAACTCGCCAAAAGGCGCATGTGGCGAATGTGATGGTTTGGGTCTTCGCTACGCGCTCGATCATGACAAAATAATAGATCAAGATTTAACCATAGAAAAAGGCGCCGTTAAAATTGTTTACGGGTTTAACAAAGGGTATTATGCAACGTTTTTAAAAGGATTTTGCGCTCATAACGAAATAGACGTAAACGTGCCATACAGTGAACTTGAAGAACATCAAAAAAAAGCGATACTTCATGGGGGTATCGACGAAGTTGAATTTTTATGGAAAAATCACAAAGTGAAAAGACTTTTTCCTGGAATGATCAGAATAGCGTACGATATGTTCAAAGATGAGAAAGAGTTGGGCGACTACATGAGCGAAAAAGTTTGCAATGTCTGTAACTCACATAGATTAAAACTTGAATCATTGGCGGTAAAAGTAGGGCAAAAAGGCATAGCCGATTTATTGGACATGCCAATACGTGAAAGTTATGAATGGTTCAAAGATGAAGAAAATTTTGCGGCCATGGACGCGCAAGACACCCAAATTTCAGCTCCAATTTTAAATGAAATTCGTGAGCGTTTATACTTTTTGTTCGACGTTGGGTTAGGGTACATAACTTTAGGTCGCGACGCTCGAAGCATTAGTGGCGGCGAAGCGCAAAGAATTCGCATAGCTTCACAAATAGGAAGCGGTTTGACCGGCGTCATGTACGTTCTGGACGAACCAAGCATTGGTCTTCATGAACGCGACACCTTGAAACTCATAAGAACGCTCAGAAGCCTTCAAGAGAAGGGCAACAGCGTCATAGTCGTTGAGCATGACAAAGAGACGATTGAAAACGCGGACTTTATAGTCGACATAGGACATGGGGCTGGAAAATTTGGCGGTGAAGTTGTATTCGCTGGCACTTTGGACAAGCTTAAAAGCGCTAAAACTTTAACGGCCGATTATTTGTACGGAAGAAAAAAGATAGAGTATTTCTATAGACGCGAACAAGATAAATACATAGAAATAAAAAATGTCACATTAAATAATATCAACAATCTAAGCGCAAAAATCCCATTAAACAATTTTGTTTGCATTACGGGCGTTAGCGGAAGTGGCAAAAGTTCGCTCATGTTGCAAACTCTTTTGCCAACCGCTCGTGAACTTTTAAATCATGCTCGAAAAGTCAATAAAGTCGCTGGCGTTGAAATCACTGGACTCGAAAACGTAGACAAAGTCATATACTTAGACCAAAGTCCAATTGGTCGTACGCCTAGAAGCAATCCGGCAACTTACACGGGTGTCATGGATGAGATAAGAAATCTCTTTTCTCAAACCAAAGAGTCTCAAATACGGGGTTATACGACGTCGCGTTTTAGTTTCAACGTAAAAGGCGGACGTTGTGAGAAATGTCAAGGCGAAGGTGAGATAAAAATCGAAATGCACTTTTTGCCAGACATACAAGTGAAGTGCGACACTTGTCGCGGAACGAGATACAACGACCAAACTTTGGAAGTTTTTTATAAGGGAAAAACTATCTCCGACGTTTTAAACATGAGCGTTGACGAAGCGTTTGAATTTTTCGCGCCAATTCCTAAAATAAACTTAAAAATGAAAACGCTTGTAGACGTAGGTTTGGGTTACATCACTTTGGGACAAAACGCCGTCACTCTCTCCGGCGGCGAAGCGCAAAGAATCAAACTTAGTAAAGAGTTGAGCCGTAAAGACACCGGCAAAACTCTTTATATTTTGGACGAGCCAACGACGGGACTTCACTTCGCTGACGTGGATAGGCTAGTCGGTGTGTTGCATAAATTTGTGGAACTTGGCAACAGCATGCTGATAATCGAACATAATTTGGACTTGATTAAAAACGCGGATTACGTAATAGACATGGGACCCGAGGGTGGAAGCGGCGGGGGACTTATCATTGCCGAGGGAACGCCAGAAGAGTTGGCGAACGCTTACGAGACGACGGGTTCGTACACTGGTGAATATTTAAAAAAAGAGTTAGATTTACATAAGAAGTAAAATAGATTAAAGGTTCTTCATGCGAAAAAAAGTATTGATTATCAACTCTCTGATTTTAATGGCAAGCTTGTTAAACGCAAGGGATAACGTTGATCCGACAATTTTCGTCGATTCGGCGGTTGTTCCTCATGACAAAGAGTATTATAAATACAACAATAACAATATTGAAATTATTTACACGCGAGACAATATGGATTTCGCTAAACATGCGGCAAACATAGAGTCCTCTCTTCATAAAGATTATGAGGGGATTTACGATTGGAAACTTGATGAGCCTCTCTATGTGGGTCTTATATCTTCCAACAATCAAATAGCAAATGGGTTTTCCACTCAGTGGCCAAACAACAGGCAAATAAACTACGTTGGCGGCGCCGCCATGGTTGATTATTTTTCATGCGACTCGTGGCTCGATACTCTTCTTTATCATGAGAGCGCTCATAATTATCAAGTCAACATGAAAGCCAATCCAGTGTCGCAATATTTACACGCGATATTTGGCAATGGAACGGTTTTGCTCCCCATACCCATGAATGTTCCAAACGTGGCTGAAAACTCTTTTATGTTAGAGGGAAACGCGGTGCTAAACGAATCGTGGCATGGAAACGGAGGCAGACTCTATAGCGGTAGATTTAAAGCCCAAACCATACTTCAGGCAAAAGCTGGAAACATTACGCCAAGCGAGGTATACAACTCAAAACTTTCGTTTCCCTACGGTGACATAGTCTATATCCAAGGTGGATTTTACAACCTTTACATTGCTCAAAAGTATGGTTTAAAAAAAGCGAATAGTTACTTTAAAAATCACTCCTACTCTTTTTGGTGGCCATTTTATACTGATGCAAGCATGCAAGAATCCATAGGCGTAAATTTTACGAAATCATTGGATGAATTTTCAAAACGTTACGCTTCTTTGGCAAAAGATTTTATTCAAGCCGATGGCGCAAAATTGGCGTCGTCGCAATTTTTCACTTCACTCTCCAACTCAGAGAATGAGATTTTTTTCACAACAAACGAGAGCGGAGTCAGAGAACCAGAGCTTGTCGTTTTTGATAAAGAAAAACGACAAATAAAAAAAAGTAAAGATAGCTGGATGTCTGGCAAGATAATAAAAGTGGATCATGACTACTATACTCAAGCAAGCGCTTACACGTCTCCCACTAAAATTCATCAAGGACTTTTTTCCAATGAAGGTTTTGTCAAAAAAGGGACGGAGTCTAAAATAGTTCAGGCTTACCTTCATGACGGCAGAGAAATTTATTTTGACGTGGCGTCCTCTTTTTCAAAACCACAATTATACGTGGACGATAAATTTTACTCGCAAGTGAGCTCCTCCGTCATAGTTGATAAAGAAGACAATCTTTACTATTTTGTACAAGATAAGAAAAGGAGAACGCTGTATAAAAACAAAACGCCAATCTACTCGTATCAAGGATTTTATGGAATCGTCAGCGACGTCGACTCTCAAGGAGTCGTCTATTTTGTGGCAAACTCCGAACTAGGCTCAACTCTTTACAAGTTTGACCATGGACAAGCGAGTCGCGTCAGCGATGCCGATAACGTAATTGAAGCGAGACTAATAAACGACAAAGAAGTTCTTATTGCGGCGATAAGCGACAAAGACTATTATTACGTCGCCAACGAACTGAAAAACATAAAACAAACGCCATATGAGACAAAACTTTTTTTTGAAAACGAAGATTATTACGGTGAGTACAAAACTGTTTCTCCCTTGGCGAACTTAGATTTAAACAATAGCTACGCTTCTTTTCTTGATATGCGCTATAGTGGAACCGATGCGGCCTTTGGCACAAGTACGCAAGGCGACATGATTGGAAACGTCAGTCTAAATTTCGGTGACCCGCTTTCTCAGAATTCTCTTTCCGCGTTTCTCATTAGAGACGAATCAAGAATTACGATAGCTGGAGCGGAGTACTCAA